>DASZPI010000710.1:0-6154 GCA_035550355.1 Pirellulales bacterium | reverse complement strand
GATCAAGGAGCTCGAGGACAAGCTGGAAGAACTCGAAAGTATCGCCTCACCGTTCACGCATTTTGCAATGGGCGTCCGCGACGATGAGAAGCCGGTCGACGTGCGCGTGCTCGATCGCGGCGATCTCGCCAATCCCGGCCGCGAAGTTCCGCGCGGCTTGCTGACGATCCTCAAGCCGGCCGAGCCGCTGCCGATTCCCTCGCGTCACAGCGGCCGCTTCCAGCTCGCCCACTGGATCTCCAGCGCCGAGAATCCGCTGACCGCGCGGGTGTTTGTGAATCGCGTGTGGGATCACCTGTTCGGACGTGGACTGGTCGACACGGTCGACAATTTCGGTGCGCTCGGCAACGTGCCGAGCCATCCTGAGTTGCTTGATGCGCTCGCCGTCGGCTTCGTCGAGCAGAAGTGGTCTGTCAAAAAGCTGATCCGCTGGATCGTGCTCAGCCGCGTCTATCAACTCAGCAGCCGGTATGACGCCACGAATTACACCCACGATCCGGACAACCGCCTGCTGTGGCGAATGCCGCACCGGGCGCTGGGCGCCGAAGAAATTCGCGACGCCATGCTCGCAGCCAGCGGGCAGTTGAACCTCGAGCGCCCCGCCGGATCCGAGGTCTTGAAGCTGAGCAACAAGACGATTTTTGGCATGCGCGCCGTGGAGGCGATGGACGAGCTCAACGTCCGCAGCGTGTACCTGCCCATCTTGCGCGGCATCGTCCCGGAAAGCTTGCAGGTCTTCGACGTTGCCAACCCTAGTTTAATCGTCGGCAAGCGCGACGTGACGATCGTGCCCACGCAAGCCTTGTATTTGATGAATAACTCCTTTGTGCTGCGGCAGGCCGGGCACTTGGCGCGACGCATTTTATCGGACGACCAACTCGGACAGGCTGCTCGAATCGAGTTGGCGTATCGGCTGACGCTCGGCAGATCGCCGACCGACGCTGAACGCAGCGCCGTCGCGGCGTTTCTTAACGATTACCGAAAAACGCTGCTGGACGAAAAGTTCGAGGGCAGCGCCCAGCAAGCGGCCTGGGCCAGCCTGTGCCAGACGTTGTTTGCGGCAGGCCAATTCCGATTCCTCTACTGACGCACGCTTACGGAAATACCAATGTTCCAGAACCACGGCGTCGGCGGCTCGCGAAGGCGATGGCTGAAACAGGCCTCGTGCGGGATCGGATATCTGGCGCTGGCCGACCTGTTGGCCCGGGTCGGCGCGTCGGAAGCGCCTAACGCCCTTGCGCCCAAATCGCCGCATTTTACGCCGCGCGCCAAGCGCGTGATCTTCCTGTACATGCCGGGCGCGCCCTCGCACGTCGATACGTTCGACTACAAGCCGAAGCTGCAAGCCGATGACGGGAAAACGGTCAACGGCGATCGAGGCGCTCGGCGGCTGCTCAAGTCGCCCTTCCAGTTCACGCGCTCGGGCAAGAGTGGATTGTGGTTCCCGTCCATTCTCCCGAACCTCGCGCAGCACGCTGATGATCTGTGCCTGCTCAACGGCATGTACACCGACGTGGCGGTTCACGCGCCGGCGACCACCATGCTGCACACGGGCAACTTCCGCTTCGTGCGCCCTTCGATGGGCGCCTGGGTGCTCTACGGATTAGGGACGGAGAACAAGGATTTGCCGGGATTTCTGTCCATCAATCCGGCCGGTGGCGCGCAAACCTATGCCAGCGCCTTCCTGCCCGCTTCGTATCAGGCGACGAAGATCGAGAACGTCGGCGTCAAGCGCGGCGCGGCCAGCGAAGTGGCGAACATCGAAAATTCCCGGGTGACTGCTGAGCTGCAGCGCAAGCAGCTCGATCTGCTCGGCACGCTCAACCGGCAGCAGCTTGCCATCGACCAGGTGAACCCTGACCTAGAAGGCGTCATCGAGAGCTTCGAGCTGGCATTTCGCATGGAAGGCGCGGTGCCGGAAGTGATGGACCTTTCGACCGAGAAGAAAACCACCTTAGCGGCCTACGGCATCCACGAAGAGGGAACCGACCGCTTCGGCCGGCAATGCCTGCTAGCTCGGCGATTTGCCGAACGCGGCGTGCGGTTTATCGAACTGGCATTCGGCCAGTGGGACCAGCACCAGAACCTCAAATCGCAGATCACGGCTAATGCCCACGGCATTGATAAACCCGTGGCCGCGCTGCTGGGTGACCTGAAGCAGCGTGGCATGCTGGGCGACACGCTCGTGGTGTGGGGCGGCGAGTTCGGCCGTACGCCTGCCGCGCAAGGCCGTGACGGCCGCGATCACAACAGCAAGGGCTTCTCGATGTGGATGGCCGGCGGCGGCGTGAAGGGCGGTTTGCGTTACGGCAAGACCGACGAGCACGGCGTCGAGGCGGTCGAGAACAAGATGCACATCAACGACCTGCACGCAACGATGCTCTATCTGTTGGGCCTTGACCATACGAAGCTCACCTACCAGTACAGCGGCCGCGAAATTCGGCTAACGGATCTGGGTGGGAGTGTCGCGAAAGGGATTCTCGCGTAGGCCGGGCCTCAGAAGCTCATGGTCCTACATCGGTAGCGCCTGCAACATCCCAAATTCGCGCAAGTGCGGCCCCGCCGTTTTTCGGGATGTTTCTGCAGCAGAATCGCTCCATATCTTGGCAGGCACGGGCTTCGCCAAGAGCACCGGCCAGCTGGCCAAGACCGACACCATCGACACCGGCATTCTCGCGCACTTCGGCGCGGTGGTGGGCCCTCGCGCCAGCGAGAAACCGCCCGAAAACCAGCTCATGGGAAGGGGGCATTGCCGGTCAATCGCACATAGATTGCCGCGAACTCGTATTTGCAACCTGTCGTCATGGCATACTCCGACGTCGGCGGACAGCGCGATTCACGGTTTGGAGCTAACCGGTTTGCCAATTCTGGACTGATAATGCGCCAGCAATTTCCTTGATTCTCGAACTACTTCTTCGCGTAGCTTGTCGGGCTCCAGCACGATTGCATTGCACCCGAAACTCAGCAACCAACGCTTGATCTCCTCGGTGTGTGACAGGCGAAACTCGCCGATCACACTGCCATCGCGTTGCGGTGTCAGCTGCTGGCTTTCGTGCCACTTCGATTCCTGCACGTAACGCGCGACCGGCGCCAGAAACTTGACCTGCACGCAGATGTCGCCGTCGCCGTGGAATACACCAAACGAATGCGCCAGGTGCTCAGCCAGGTCGAACTCCGCCGGCCGCTGGAACGGAAACGGCCCGACTTCGGCCTCTTGGATTCGATCGACCTTGAAATGCCGCAGCTCTTCGTGATCACGCGAGTTCGCCACCAGGTACAACGACCCCTTGTGGTACACCAACCCCAGCGGATAGACCTCGTACGTGACCGGCTCGGTGGCCTGCAGCGACTGGTACTCGATGTGCGTCGCCTTGCACTCCTCAATGCCGATCATGAGCTGATCGATCAGTTCAGCTTTCTTCGAGTAGTCGCTGGCGCCGATTACGGTCTGGTGCAGGTTGGCGGCCATGCTCTCGAGGTACTCGAGCGCTGATTTGCCGAGGCACGCGCGGATTTTTCGAAAAGCGCTTTGCGTCGCTTCCCACAGGAACGTGCCGGCAAGTGGCTCCAAGAACCGTCGGCCGAGGTACAAGGCTAGCGCTTCATCAACCGCAAAGCTCAGTTCCGGCTCAGCACCGACGCTGCGCAGCCGCCAGGTTTTGCGGCCATGATCGCCGACCGCTTCTTCGAGCGGGAACCCGACATTCGCGAAAAGTTGCAGATCGCGGCGGATCGTCTTCTCGTTGACCCGCATCTCCTCGGCCATTTCGCGGACGCTGATGCCGTACCGCCTTGAGCCTAGGATCTTGAGCAGCCGCCATTGCCTTACGAGTCCCGGATCGTCTGGCATCAATCTACCCCGTTTCCTACAGCTTCGGCACGCAACAGCACGAACATAAGCGGACGCCATCGGAAAGCAAGCGCCGCCGGCGGGTTGTTCGCAATCGGCCGTCATTTGGTGCGCGGCCGGTGCGGCCCGAAGTAGTTGGCATCGAATCCATCCCGATCTTCCTTGGTCATCAAAACGCGGCCGACGAGCACCAGGCCGATGCCTGCGAGCAGAAAGGGGAGAGCAACGACAAAACGCAATTTGGCCATCACGCGAGGAACCCTACGGGTTGGGCAAGCAGTGCCACGGTTAAACAGCAGCACGATACGCGCATGCCCGGACAACGTGCGTCCAACGTGACGCGTGTTCACTCACGCCGCGACGATGCGCACGAAATCCACCGTCGATGAGCGGCGCGTTGTGGTGAAGCGTCACGCTGCTGACTAAATTGAATCCCGGTTCAAGTCACCTGGGGGCTGCTCATGTCTAGCGCTACCACCACGCCGCGCACGAAGGTCGAGCTCCAAGGACTGCGACGGCAGTTCAAAGCCATTTCGACGGCCGCCGGAACCGACTGCCGCAATTACCAGGTGCGCGTGCATCGGGCACTGAGCTGGTACGGACGTGCCCTTGATCAAGATGCTGAAGTCCAGCCCGACGGGCGGCTGATCTTCGGCTGGATCGCGTTCAACGCCCTCTATGGCTCGTGGGATCCTGCGAGTGGCATTCCGGTCAGGGATGGTGAAGCCTGGAAAGCATTCCTCGGCGAGCTAATGCAGATCGATCACGAAGGCTTGCTGGGCGCGGAGCTTGAGCGCTCGCGGCCCGAAATTCTCGGGCTTTTGGAGAACCAGTTTCTCGACCCTCGGTTCTGGCGCGACCCGCAACGCTCGGGTAGCTTCCGCAAGCGGTATCACGAAGCGCAATCGCTGTACGCTGAGCAGCGTTGGCACGACCTACTGATTCTTGCGATCGAGCGTGTGTATGTGCTGCGCGGACAGATCGTGCATGGCGCCGCGACACATGGCTCGCAGCTGAACCGCAAGACGCTCGGCCAATGCTCTGTGGTGCTTGAGCGGCTGTTACCCGTGATCTTGCGGCTCGTGGTCCACAACCGCATCGACGACCGATGGCCGCCGTTGTGCTATCCACCGATCGAGCAAGCATCGAAGCCGGCTGGTGGCGCTCGCAACAACCGACCGCGATAAGGTGCGGCATGCCCGTTTATTCACACACTCGCCTGAAGACATACCAGGATTGTCCCCGGCGGTTTTACTATCGCTACGTCGCGAGGCTTTGGCGGGAGGAGGAGCCGGATCAGATCGCTACGTTTCTCGGCTCGCGTGTGCACGACGCGCTCGAGCATTTGTACGTGCAACTGAACCGCGGCATCACGATCTCGGTGGATGAGCTCGTCGGGTTCTTCCGCGACCGCTGGAAATCACTTTGGTCGCCGAGCATCGTGATCCATGAACCTGGGACGACGCCCGCGATGTATCTCGCCATTGGCGAGCGCTGCCTGAAGGACTACTACCGCCGACAGCAGCCATTCGACGGCGCCAGGACGATTGCGCTGGAGCGGCAGATCTGCTTCCGGCTGGACCGGCAAGGCAAGCACCAGATGCTCGGTTTCATCGACCGGCTCGCGAAGACCGAGGAGGGCGTCTGGCAGATTCACGACTACAAAACCAACAAGTACCTGCCGACGCAACAGGACAAGGACGCTGACCCGCAATTGGCCTACTACGAAGTCGGCCTCCGGCAGATGTGGCCGGACGCCGAGCGGGTCGAGCTGGTTTGGCATTACCTGAGGTTCGACACGACGATCGTTTCGTACCGAACACCTGGGCAGCTGGAAGAGCTGCGCCGCTCGACGGTCGAGCTCATCCGCGAGATCGAAGCCAAATCGCGCGACGTGAAACAGTTCCCACCTGTCGAGTCGAAGCTCTGCGATTACTGCGAGTACCAGGACGTCTGTCCGGTGCGCAAGCACTTGTGCTAGGTTTGCGCGCTGCCCCCAACCGCTTCGCGAAAGATTCGGGCGTGAAACTGGTCGATCGCTGGACCGAGCTACAAGCCAAGAAGCAGGTGTATCCCGCAATCGTCCACGTACGGCGTGGTCAGCGACGCTCCGGCGTTTCCCGGCGCTCCCGAAGCGCTGGTCAGCAATCCGCCTGAGCTGCTCGGCGCGTTGGCTGAAGCGCAGTCGGCCGTCGATTCGCAATCAGCACGGTACGCCCTGGGCTGCGTGCAGTGGCGAGGCACTCAAGGGCAGCTCGTCGCGACCGATGGTCGGCAGATTCTGCGGTACGGTGGCTTCACGTT
>DASZPI010000709.1:0-4559 GCA_035550355.1 Pirellulales bacterium | reverse complement strand
TGTTGGGCGAACACCGCGCGGTGGTGATCGTCGGCCATGTGCACCGCTGGGGTGTCGTGGTGCGCCAGACCGAGCGCGGGCCGTTCGTGCAGTGCGCCGTGAGCAGCATTCTGACGGCGGCCGACGAGTCGCCGCGCCAGTTGCTCGATGGTGTGGACCGCTACGGGCCGGAGCTGGTCGAGCTCGAACCGTCGTTCTCGGCGGGAACGAAGGCAGAGCGCCGGGCGATACTCGAGGCCGAGCGACCGTTCGTGCGGTATTTCGAATACGCCCAGGTGGCGGGACATTTGAGGTTTCGACTGGCAGGCAATGCTCTCAGCCTCGACGTGATGACCGGCACCCGCCGCGAACCCTGGCGCACTTTGGACGTCGATCGGCTGCTCGTGGTATGATCTGCCCTACGACCGGATCGGTTTGCGGCGTAGACTACCGGTATGGACGCTACTGCTGCCGAAACCCGAGTTCCCGTGCGTGTCCCGACGGTCGTGATCGTCGGCCGGCCGAACGTCGGCAAGAGCAGCCTGTTCAACTGGCTCTCGGGCAAACGGCTGGCGATCGTCGACGACAAGCCGGGCGTGACGCGCGATCGTGTCAGCCATCTGCTGCACGTCGATGATCGCTGGTTCGAGCTGGTCGATACCGGCGGCATGGGAATCGAAGATATCGACAACCTGACCGAGGAAGTCGAGCACCAGATCCAACTGGCGATCGACTCGGCCGACGTTATTTTGCTGGTAGTCGATGCCCGGCTGGGCTTCGCCCCGCTCGACCAGCACGTGGCCGAGCGGCTGCGGGCGATTGCCGTGCCGGTGATCTGCGTGGCGAACAAGGCCGACGCGCCGTCGCTGGATGCGCACGCCCACGACTTCGACCGCCTGGGATTCGGCCCCGTGCTGCCGGTCAGCACACGCGAGCGTCGTGGCAAGGACGAATTGCTGGCGGCGATCATCGAGCGGTTGCCCGAACCCACGGCCGACGACGCTGTGCCCGAAGACCCGGTGATGAAGCTGGCGATCGTCGGCCGGCGGAACGTGGGCAAGAGCACGTTCGTCAACACGTTGGCGCACGAAGACCGCATGATCGTCAGCGAGGTGCCGGGCACCACGCGCGACAGTGTCGACGTGCGCTTCGAGCTCGACGGCAAGGCGTTCATCGCGATCGACACCCCCGGGCTGCGACGCAACAAAAGCGTGCAGACCGACATCGACTTCTACGGTCTGCACCGCGCCCAGCGCAGCGTGCGGCGAGCCGACGTGGTGTTTGTGTTCTTCGACGCCGCCGAGCCGATCAGCCGCGTCGACAAGCAGCTTTGCGATTACATCAACGAGAACTACAAGCCGTGCATCTTCGTGGTGAACAAGTGGGACTTGTACGCCGGCAAGGTGGCGACCGACGACTGGGCCAAGTACCTGCGCGACACGTTCCGCTCGATGACCCATGTGCCGATCGTGTTCATCACCGGCCAGACCGGCAAGAACGTGAAGGCGCTGGTCAACCACGGCCAGATGCTGTTCAAGCAAGCGCGCGACCGTGTGAGCACTGCCGACCTGAACCGAGCGCTGCGGGCGATCGTCGAGCGCAATCCGCCGCCGCTGCACAAGAACCGCCGAGTGAAGATCTACTACGCCACGCAAGTCGGCACCGAGCCGCCGACCATCGTGCTGGTGTGCAACGACCCGCAGGCGATCAGCGACAACTATCAGCGCTACCTGCTCGGCGCGTTCCGCGATGCGCTGCCGTTCGGCGAAGTGCCGATCAGGCTGTACTTTCGAGCGCGCAAAAGCGGCGAGGCCGCGAAGACCAACGACGTAGAGGATGGCGACGAGGCGGCATACGATTCCGCACCCGAATTGGAGATGGACTAGATGATGGCCACGAAAGCGCCGGCGACCATCGACGACCTGTACCGCGTGCGGGGCAAAGCGGAACTGATCAACGGAGAGATCGTGATGATGTCGCCGACGGGCGGGAAACCGAGTCTTGCGTCACTTCAAATCGCACGCAGTTTAGCTGACTACGGCGAACGCACTGGTCGCGGTTTCGCCGTGCCAGACAACGCGGCGTTCGTCGTCGATCTGCCGCATCGCCAATCGTTCAGTCCCGATGTCGCGTTTTATCACGGGCAAGCAACGATGAAGTTCTTTGAGGGCGCCCCGATTTTCGCCGTCGAGGTGCGCAGCGAAGGCGACTACGGTCCGGATGCCGAGCGCGCGATGGCTGCGAAGCGCGCCGATTACTTCGCCGCGGGCACGCAGGTCGTTTGGGACGTCGATCTGCTCAGCGACGAGCGGATTCGTGTCTACCGCGCAGGCGCTCCCACGGAACCGACCATCTATCATCCCGGCCAAACGGCAGACGCCGAGCCGGCGCTGCCCGGCTGGAACTTCGCGGTCGATCGTCTGCTGCCGAAGGTATAATGCTAGATCGACAATATGAGCGAGTAAGAACGACATGACGGACCACGGTTCTTGCCGAGCACCTGAAGATCGAAGAACGCCTTTCTATCGGCAATCCTCTCGAGCTGGTAGAGGCGGCACTGAAAACGCATTCCCGGTTTCAGAGCTTTCAACAATGGCTCGTCCGGCGCGATGCGGCTGAGCGGCAGCAATCGTCGACCACTGAGAATGAAGCCGGCACAGAATCGAAGCGGTCTTCCGGTTGTTACGCTGGCGGTCAAAACCGCCTTTGAAAAATCGTCCGATGACCGCAACCAGGTCGCGATGGATGTCGCCGAGCTGCTGTTTGGCATCGTTCACGCGAAGGGCTACTTGAACCAACCTCGAATCTTCATCCCGATTCAGTCGAACCTCCCCCAATGATTATCGGCGTTCCCAAGGAAGTGAAGCGCGACGAGTATCGCGTCGCCATGTTGCCGGTCGGTGTTGAAGAGCTCACGCGCTGCGGGCATCGGGTGCTGGTCGAGGCCGGCGCGGGACTCGGCTCGGGCATTCCCGACGAGCGCTACGCCGAGAACGGCGCCACGATCGCCGCCAGCCCCGACGAGGTGTTCGCCGCCGCCGACATGATCGTGAAGGTCAAAGAGCCGCTGCCGGTCGAATGGCCGCGGCTGCGGCGCGGGCAGATCGTGTTCACGTACTTCCATTTCGCCGCCGATCGCAAGCTGACCGAGGCGGTGATCGCCAGCGGCATTACCGCCGTGGCCTACGAGACCCTGCGCGACGACCGGGGCACGCTGCCGCTCTTGACGCCGATGAGCGAAGTCGCCGGCCGCATGAGCATTCAGGAAGGGGCCAAGTATCTCGAGCGCCCGCAGATGGGGCGCGGCATTTTGCTCGGCGGCGTGCCGGGGGTCGCACCGGCCAATATCCTCGTGCTGGGTGGCGGAGTCGTGGGGGCTAACGCCGCCAAGGTGGCCGCCGGCTTCGGCGCGAACATTGCCCTGTTGGACGTCAACATGGACCGGCTGCGCTACCTCGACGACGTCATGCCGCCGAACGTCGATTGCTTGTTCAGCGACCGGCACACGATCCGCGAGTACCTGCGGCGGGCCGACCTGGTGATCGGCGCGGTGCTCATTCCTGGGGCCAAGGCGCCGCGACTGGTCGAGGCCGCCGACCTGGCCGTCATGCAACCGGGCAGCGTGATCATCGACGTGGCGATCGACCAGGGCGGCTGCATCGCCACCAGCCGGCCGACCACGCACAGCGAGCCGACGTACATCGTCGACAACGTGCTGCACTACTGCGTGACCAACATGCCCGGCGCGGTCGGTCGCACCAGCACCTACGCGCTGTGCAACGTCACGTTGCCCTGGGTGCTGGCGATTGCCAAGCGCGGTTTTGCTGCCGCCGCCAGTGCGCTCAAGCCGCTGGCCCGTGCGGTGAACATGATCGACGGCCGCGTGACGAACCGCGCGGTGGCCGAGACGTTCGACCTGCCGCTGGACGCACGGTTCGACGTCTAACCGCCGATCCGCGACCACGCGCCTTCGAGCGGGGCGGCCGGTTTGGCGATCGATTGGAACCGCGCAAAGCGCACCACGTCGCGCTGGGCATGGCTCAACAGCGGCATGATCCCCGCGTCGAGCATCTGCTCGGCCGCGCGCATCGAGAGCAGCGCCTCGCTCGGCGGCAGGCGCTCGGCGCGGCCGTCGAGTGCGCCGACAAACGACGGCACGTCGTCCAGCTCCAAGTGGTCGCCGGTGCGCAGCGACCAGCCCTCGTCCAAAAACGCTTGCGCCAACAAGGCTGCGGCCACGAACGCCGAGTTGCCCCACAAAAACGCGTCGTGCTCGGCCGGCGATGCCACTTCTTCGAACTCGAGCGATTCAACCTCGTCGGTCTCGCGGCCATACGGTAGCCGCAGCAAGAGGCGTGGCGCGGCAAGGCCGATGGAGCGTGCGACTTCGCTCGAGCGCAGCAGCTGCCAGCGCCGCGCGCCTGCTTGCTCGGCGAGCTTCCAGTCGTCGGGATCGGGCGCGGTGTGCCACGCTCCACAGCCGACCAGTGACGACGCGGCCCCGGCCAGCAACGGTCCGCCGGCCAGCGACGCGATCGCCCCGAGCTGCGCGAGCGTGGTCAGGTTGTCGAATGCGAACG
>DASZPI010000708.1:0-2242 GCA_035550355.1 Pirellulales bacterium | reverse complement strand
GGTTGAGCACCGCATCAACATGCCGGGCACCATCGATCAATGGCCGAATTGGTCGGTCGCGCTGCCCGGTGGCCTCGAGGCGATCGAACAGGCACCGTTGGCGGCCAAGATCGCCAAAGTCTTGTCCGCGCGAGAAGATCGCTGAACCGGCGACCACGCCTACGTCAGTCCCACGATCGGGTCGCCGTGATCCACAAAGTGCGGCCGGCCGGTGTGGTCGCGCCACGCCACTTCGCGCGGAATGCCCAGCGCTTGGTAAATGGTCGCCGCCATGTTTTCAGGCGTTTGCGGATTGGCGGCCGGGTACGCGCCCAGCTTGTCGGTCGTGCCGATCACGTTGCCGCCGCGCACACCGCCGCCGGCGAAAAACACGGTTTGCGTGCCCCAGTGGTCGCGTCCCGGTTGCTTGTAAACCTTGAGTTGCGAAATTTTCGGCGTGCGTCCCATCTCGCCGCCCATCACCACCAGCGTCGAATCAAGCAGGCCGCGCTCGGCCAGATCGTCGAGCAAGGCCGAAACCGCCCGATCGGTAGGCGGAAACAGGAAGTTCTTCAGGTGCGGAAAGTTGTTGCCGTGCGTGTCCCAGGTCTCGTTGTTGCCCAGATTCACTTGCACCAGGTTCACGCCCGCTTCGACCAGTTGCCGGGCGATCAGCAGCGACCAGCCGAAGGTATTTTCGCCGTAGCGTTCGCGCAGCTTCGGATCGGCATCGGCGATATCGAACGCGCGCTGCGTGCGCCGATCGGCCAGCAGCGACACGGCGCGTTGCCGGTGGCGATCAAAATCTTCGTCCGCCGCGAGTTTCTCCAACTGCTCGCGCTGAGTGCCGATTGACCCGAGTAGATCGATTCGCTGCCGCAGGCGATCGAGGTTCATTTCGGCGCCGAGCGTTAAGTTCGGGGCCTGGAACACGAAGTCCTTGGGATTCTCGGCGTCGCGCTGATGATGAAAACCGTACTGCGGCCAGGCGCCATACGAGGCGGCGTTGTACGGCGACATGCCCAGGAACATCGGGTCGCGGCTGGGGCCCATCTCGCCGGCGAATTGACCGGGAACAGTGCGCCCCGTGCGGTGGATCAGAATCTCGGGCAACACCACGGCCGGCGGCAGATTATTTCGCGGCTTGGTCACGGCGCCGGCGATCGCGGCAATCGACGGCCAGTCGCTGGGCATTGGCTTCGCCACCGAAAAACGCGGCGGCAGCATCGATCGGCCCGAGAGCATGATCATGTGACCGGCCGAATGCTCCGGTTGACGATGCGCCATCGAGCGCACCAGGGCCCACTTGTCGCTGCGCTGGGCGAGCATCGGCAGGTGCTCGCAGATTTGAACGCCGGGCGTGGCGGTGGCGATCGGGTTGAAATCGCCGCGCACCGTGTCCGGCGCGTCGGGTTTCAAATCGAAGCTATCGAGCTGTGACAAGCCGCCCGACAGGAAGATATAAATGACAGCCTTGGCCTTCGGCTTCGGCGCGCTGCTGCCGGCCATTGCCCGCAGCGCGTCGACGTGGTTCGCGCCTAAGCCCAACAATCCGATCGCGCCAGCTTGCAAGGCTCCACGACGAGCAATGCGCGAATGCTCGAGCGACGGCAAATGATCGGCAGGCATCGGCGACTCTCCCGGACGGCAGGCGAAGGGAGGGCAATCCATCAGGCGGGAATTATGCGTTAAGATAACGTCATCTCCTTCAGCGGGCAACCTCTATGATTCAAATCCGCGACGCGGTCCTGGCTGACGTGCCGACAATCGTCGAGTTCAACCGGCAGTTGGCCGAGGAATCGGAAAGCAAATTGCTCGACGTGGCCCGGCTGGAGCGCGGTGTGCGCCGGGCCTTGCAGCGCCGCGACATGTGCCGGTACTTCGTGGCCGAGCGCGACGGCCAGCTCGTGGGCCAGACGATGGTCACTTACGAGTTGACCGATTGGCGCGACGGTGTGCTGTGGTGGATCCAGAGCGTGTTTGTTCGCCCCGAGGCGCGAGGCAGCGGCGTGTTTCGCACCCTGTTCGAGCATGTGCGTGCGCTGGCCAAGCAAGATCCTGACGCGCGCGGCCTGCGGCTGTACGTCGAGGAGCACAACCACGCGGCGTTGGCAACCTACGAGCGCTTGGGCATGCGCCCCAGCGGTCATCGCGTGTACGAAATCGACTGGTCGTGATGCTTTGTGGCGCGGCTTCTGCGCAGCCACGCTTCAAGGTCGCACACGGCGCACGCGGTGATTGTTCGTATCGCCGATGTACAACG
>DASZPI010000707.1:0-2208 GCA_035550355.1 Pirellulales bacterium | reverse complement strand
GGCCACGCACGATACGGCAAGCGCCGTGCTCGCGGTGCCCGCCGCCTCCAGCGGCGGCAACGCCGATTGGTGTTACCTGAGTTCCGGCACCTGGGCGCTGATGGGAGTGGAATCGCCGGTGCCCGTGCTTTCGCCGCAGGCGCTCAGGTACAACTTCACCAACGAAGGCGGAGTCGGCCGAACAACGCGGCTGTTGAAGAACATCACCGGCCTGTGGTTGGTCCAGGAATGCCGTCGGACCTGGGCCGCGGCGGGCAACGCCTACCGTTGGGACGCGTTGGCAAAACTCGCTGCCGAGGCGCCGAGCGCGCAAGCGTTTATCGACCCCGACGCCGCCGAGTTCTCGTCGCCTTGCGACATGCCCGAAGTGATTCGCACCTTCTGCCGGCGCACGGGTCAACCGGTGCCGGCCGACGATGGCTGGGTTGTGCGCGTCTGCCTTGAAAGCATTGCCATGCGATCGCGGCAGGTGCTGACGATGCTCGAGGAGCTTACCGGCCGTCGGCTGGCGACGATCCACGTTGTCGGCGGCGGCAGCCAAAATCGGCTGTTGTGCCAGATGACTGCCGACGCCTGCCAGCGGCGCGTGGTCACCGGACCGGTCGAGGCGACCGTGATTGGCAACGTGCTGATGCAGGCGATGACCGACGGCCAGATCGGCTCGATTGCTGAGGCGCGCGAGGTCGTTGGGCGCAGCTTCCCGGTGGAAGTGTACGAGCCTTCGACCCAGCCGTCCGAGCATTTCGCGCGGTTCTTAGCAGCCATCGGATCGTAGCGCCGGCGTCCGCGGCGCGAGAGATTTTCCGCCTGCACGGTTGCTGGCTGCTAGCACCCTCGACCTGACCGGTTTTATCGGTCGTAGCAACGTCGGACGGGCACATCTGCCCCCTTGAAGATGGATTGTTGCTTGAAGGTGAGCGAGCGGTTGATAGAGTCGAATTCTGAGAGGCACGGACGATCGCGATCGCACCCGAGTTAGAACGGATTTGCCATGTCGGAATTTCAACCGCCACGTCCCGACGAGGTCGAGCATTTGTTGCGCAATGCCGAGCTGCGCGACGAACTCGAGCCGTTTTTTGACGAGTCGATCACGGCGCTCGATGTGCAGCGCATTCCCACCCCGGTCGAGAACGAGTTCTTGGCCAGCATGCTTGCCTGGGAGCGGGCGCCGATCCTGCCGATCGCCCAGTGGTTCGAACCTCCGTTGTGCTTGCCCCCGCCCGATTCGATCGACGATCGACGCGTTGAGGCGCTGCTTTGGGATGCAGTTCAAAAGCTGTTCGAGAAGCAGATCGTGCTCGACTTCACCGACCATCTGTCGGATCGGCAATTGTACTGCTTGATCTACCGCGACATACTTCCGTCGCGCGAAAAGAAGATCGACAACCGCAACAATTACCTGCACTGGGACTGCGCGGGAGTGGGCGAGGACGCCGAGATCTGGTTGCGCTACTACGCATCGGACGAGGAACGCAGCGACTGGCACGAGCAGTTCCCGGACGATCCGCTGCCCGAACGCCTGCCGCTGCCCCACCGCCGGCGCCTGCCACGCCGCCCGCTGTAATGCCGCGCGATTCCCATAGCGACGCGGGAGTTATGTTCAGATCGGGCTAGCGTTTTCCTGATGGCAGTGGTATATCTCACGACTTCGTATGGCCCGACATTTGCATTCTGCTGCGCGCCCGTCAACCGCGCGATCGCATCGAGGTCACGGCATCGCTAGCGCCGAATACCATGCGTCAAAAGCAACTTTTGAGCCGGAAATCCAGCGACCGCCGCCAACGCAAGGCGCGCCGCGCCGTGCTCAAGTTGGTCGAGAACGACCTGATCCGTCGGGTGAGCTTCGAGGAGTACCAGGCTAAAGTCCGCCATGTGTACGGCGGCCGGCAAGGCGCTTTTCTGGCGGCGTGCAGCATGATCTCGCTGCATGTCCCCTTGGGCGAGCGATTGTTCAGCAAGCGGCGATTCGACCTGAGCGGCTTGCACAGCGTGCTGGACGTGGGCAGCGGCGCCGGCCAAATTGCCCAGCACCTGCTGCGGTATGGTGAGCCGTCGTTGACGGTGACGTGCACCGACCTGTCGCCGCAAATGTTGCGTCGCGCGCGGCACCGGCTGGCGCGGCAGAACTTGCCGTTGCGCCGCACACGCTTCATGACGGCCGACCTGAGCTGCCTGCCGTTTGCCGACGCTTCGTTCGATTGCGTGACG
>DASZPI010000706.1:0-5554 GCA_035550355.1 Pirellulales bacterium | reverse complement strand
GCTCGGCGGGATGATGTCGCTGATGATTTCGCGGAACGGCAAGCGGGGCAGGGTGGTGGTCATGATTCGAGTTTCGTACCCAGCCGCGAACAGCTCCCAAACATTCCGAAACACGCGGCAGGCCTGTGCGACGCGGTCGGCATCGAGATCGAGAGTGCCGATGATATAGAGGATGTCTGGCGACTTGGGGGCGAGAAATGCCGCCCGATCGAGTTCCTCGGCGTCGTCGAGCGGGTTACCGACGAGAAATTGCAGTTCGGCCAACCGCAGATGCACATCAGCCAATAGCGGGCAAGCATCGCGCGAAGCGAGGAGATGTTGCCGGGCGGGCAGAAGGCACTCGAGCACCGTGGGCTCGACGCGCAATTGAGCAAGCTCGTCCGCTTTGTCATTATTCTCCAGCCCGATCGCACGAGCGCGCAAAGTACCGAGATCGGTCAGCGGCCAAATCTGCTCGTCTGGCACTTCCGCTTCGCGAAGCTGGTCGCCGGCGGCATAGCGAAAGCGTCGAATCCACAACTCGGCGAGACGAGCGTGCGCGACGGCGTCGTCCCAGCGATCGCGAACGGCGGCGGTCAGGTCGGCCACTTGTCGCTCGGCCTCGACACGCGGCATCGTGCGCATACCGTCGTTGGTGTTTTCGACCGGCATAGCGCGAACCACGGCCGCGAGGGTTCGCGTTTCATGCCATGCAGCGATTCCAACCGCCATAAGCAGGACGAGCAGGGCGGGGGTGCAGAGCGCAGCGCCTGGTAGCACGAGTCCGAAGCTTCGTTTCATCGTCCCGTCGGCCGTCGCCAACATCGCCGCCCGACCGGCGAGAGCGCCGCAGAGAACGCCGAACAATAAGAAGTTTGCGGGCAGATATAAGCCAAAATCGCTCACCGAGTGAATGGCTTGCGAACCCAGGGCGAACAACCCGGCAACGGCCCAGGGAAGTTCGCTCGATCGCATCACGTCGGCGCGCAGCAGCCGCCAGACAACGTGCGCTTGCAGCCCGCAAACCAACGCCAACAGCAGCAGGCCGCCGAGGCCCGCTTCGACCGCCGTTTCGAGATATTGATTCTCGGCATACTCGAAGTAGGAAGAACGGAAATACTCGACCTTCGGCTGCTGCACCCAACGAAATGTTCCGAGGCCGCTGCCGGTGCGCCAATACTCGCCGGCCAACGCCCCGCAGATCTTGAGAAGCTCAAGTCGGCCATCGCTGGCCAACGTGGGTGTTTCCAGCAAGGTGCCGACACGCTGTTTCAACTGCCCCGACAAACCGATCCACCCCACCAACCCGATCGCCAAGGCGAGCACGATCGCAATCGCGCCCAGATGTAGCCGCCGCCCCGCGGCCAGCGTGGCGACCCCCGTCACGATCGCCGCGCCGCCGAGCGCGACCATTCCGCCGCGCGACATCGAGGCGAACACCGCGCCGCCAATGCAACTGAGCAAAATCACGCAACTCAGGTTCAGGGCGTTGAGTGACGCGATCGCGTCGCGAATGCCCCACAACCATTGGGCAAGTCTTTCGCGCAGCGACAATCGAGGAGGGGACAACAGCTCTTCAATGACCACCGTTTGGCGCGTCGATCGGGCGAAGGCCCAGACCGTGAGCCCCAAAGCGCACGCCAGCGAAAGGTTCAGATACCCGGCGGCGTTGTTTCGATTGACGAACGGCCCGAATGGCGAGCCACCGAAGACCAGCGGAATTCGCCAGAACAGCAGGTTGTTCCACGAAAGCTTTTGCACGAGGCCAAAAAAAGCGATCGCCGCGCCATTGATGGCCATGATTGCCAGTAGCACGAGCAGCGCCTGTTGGCGGCGAAAGAACCGCGCCCCCAAGGCGAAACCCTCGATGCCCATCAACAAGAGTGCCGCACGTTGGCGCGTGGCTGCCGCATACAGCGTTGTGGGCAGTGCGGTATCAAGGGCTGGCTTGCTCGTCAAAGCTTGCGGGGCGATGGACGCCTCGGCGTTGTTCGGCGAATCGGATGCCAGCTCGTTCGAGGGCATCAGTCGCGCGCGCAGGGCTTCGCCGGCAGGGTTGAGTTGCGTTCGCGTCGATCGATCGAGTGGCAGCAGTTGCGCTGCAGGGATCAGCAACGCCGCGACGAGCGGCGCGATGAGTAGCGGCAACAGCTCGTTATTTCGGCGTTGCACCAGCAGAGTGCAGGTCCAGCAGGCGATGCAGAACCACAGGGCCCCTTGGCCAACGACATGAAACCAAGGCTGTACGCCCCCTAAAAACCACGGGGCGAGCACAAGAAGCGCGACGAGCACGGACTGGGCCAGCCACGCTGGCAACGGCTCAAGCAACTTGCGGATGGTCGATTCCGAGGCGTCTGCTTCGCGAGAAGCTTTCCGCCGTCGGGCACGAATCGCGCCGCTGCTCATGCTCGAAGAAAGAAAAAAAGGCGTGCCTGCTGCCCGAAGCAATTGCCTACTGTGTGGTGCTTGGGCTCGATGAAGTGGAGGTGCCGGTGCTGGTGTTCGATCCGGCAGCGACCGCGGCAGCACCGCCAACCAAACCCGCGCCAAGCAATGCTGAACCCAGGCCGCCGCCCGCGCCGGCTGACCCGCCGCCACCGCCTCCGCCGCCTCCGCCGCCACCGGCGAGCGCCGTGCCCGTTCCTCCACCGCTTCCGGTGTCCGTTCCAGGCGATGGTTGCGAGAATCCGCCCGATAATTCGGAGCCGCTGTCTTGTGCTTCCTTGCCAATCGTCGAAAAGCTATCCGGGGTCGACAACGAGATCAGCATGCTCGATCCCTGCATCATGGCCAGCGAGGTCATCTTGGCCGCGGTTTTCGGCGGGGCCTCGGGTGGATTGGCAGCTTTGCCCTTGTTTGCGGGTGGTTGGTCGTCCTCGGCTCTCGGCATTGGTTGCGGCGCCACGTTCGGCGCCTCGAGAATCTCCGACGGCAGAACGCGAATTGCAAACGCACCGACGCCATCGTCGCCGATGGCCAAAACCGAATAGTAGCCCGGCGATAGCTCCGAAGTGGCGAAGTTGCCTTCGGCGTCCGAATGAGCGCGTGCTTTGAGTTCACCATTGCGGATGAAATGCACCAACGCTGACACTGGCACCAGGCGCTGCTCATCGTCGAAGATGCGCAGTTGACCGGCGATCTGGCCGTCGGGCAGCAGATGGGCCGTATGCCCGCCAAACCAGGGGCCGTCTTCGGGCAGCGCTGCCGAGGCCACTTCACCCCAGGACGTCACGGCCGGCGTATCGGCGGCGATGATTTTTGGCTTCGCTACGGTCAAGGCCCGGTCGGCACCTGCCGCGGCACCGCCGGCAAGTAAACGGGCCAGGTTGCTCGAATTCTTTGCGCCGTAGCTGTCCGATTGCGAAACGCCCCGTTCCTTGGGCGGGTTCATCGATCGTGCGTAGGCACGGAACGCGGGCACGTGGTACGCCATGATCTGTCCGGCGAGGTACAAATCGGATCTCGGAATCGCGGTTGCCGACACGATCAACGAGTTGAAATGCGGATCTTCTTCAATCGGCAACGGCAGTGCCGGCAGCGTTGGCAACGCGGGCAGCGGCAAGTTCCGTCGCAACGAGATGCTTTTGACCTTCGCTTCGGGAGCGGTCGCTGGTCGGCCTGACACAACGCGCATCCCAAACGCGCTAAATCCATCGCGCCCGATTGCAATGGCCGAATAAGCGCCGCTGTGCAGGCCTACGGTCTGAAAATGGCCCGACTCGTCGGCCTGACCGTTACCGACGACCTCGCCGCTTTGGACAAAAAACAGCCGAGCGCGAATCGGCACCATGTTGCCGTTGGTATCGAACGAGCGGAGCTGACCCGGCAGGTTGCCATCGGATTTCAGACGCATCGCATGATTTGCGTGCCATGGTCCGTCGGCCGGAAACAACTCGGGGAAGTTGGCAGGTCGAACGCCTCGCTCAGGCCCAATCGCCTGGCCGAACGTTGGGCCGACGGGCAGCATCGCCGCAGCAATCGAGAGAAGAATCCATCGCGTACGAACCATGGCGGTACTCCGCTGCCGACGCGCTGAGCGCGCGCCGCCACCAACCTATGTCCCCAGAGCCATCATATCGCTGCTGGGGCTTGGATTGCAACGAAGAAACGGATTTCGCCAGCATGCCCTACTGCGGCTAGGGCGGGTCGGAAATCACTTCCCCGACCCTAGATCTTACGCCCTCCGTGGCGTTACTGGATCTTATTGATGAAGTAGTTGATGCTGATGCTGTTCAGCAGGATGTTGGCGACCATTTCGCCCGGTCGGTATTGCAGGATCACCAGGTCTCCCGGCTGGATGAGGATGCGTTCCGACGAGTTCTTGATTGCCGTCTGCAAGTTCACCTTGATCGGGATTTGGTAACCGCCCTTGGTCTTGCGAACGATGATGACCTCGGTTGGTGGAATCAGACCGCGGGGGTTGAGGCCGCCGCCAAAGCCGTAGCCACCGCCCGTGCTCACGCCGCCGGAGGTTCCCGTACCGACGGCGGCGCCGGCCACCGCCAGAGCGCCGAGCACGTCCAGATCGTAATCGCGCGGCAACAACTGCTCCTTACCGCTGAGCAAGCCGCCGGTATAGAACACTTCGCGCGACCGCGATTCGATGTACAAGATATCGCCGTTGGTCAGAATCACGTCTTCTTCGTTGATGTCGATCGGCGGATCTTCCGGGCGGCGTCGCAGTGGAATGCGCACCACGTTCGGGTTGTCGGCCGACACGCCGGCTGGTTCCTCGCCGTCGTCGTATTCTTCGATCAAGGCGTCGCGACCACGCGCGTCGCTGAAGGCGCCGCGCAGGATTTTGATTTCGTTTTTGGCGTCGAGGCCAGGCAAGCCGCCCGTCTCGCTGAGCGCATGCAGTACATCGTTTTCGTAGGCCCGCAGGTCGACGGCCCGGGCGCTGCCGCGGCGCACCACGCCGGTGCCGGCGAGAAACGCTTCGCCGCCGCCCGATGGGGCGCCGGCCGAGTCCTCGCGGATGACAAGCACTTGGTAGGTGCGCTTGCGCATGAGCGTGACGATCGTGCGGTTCTTATCCGGTAGCAGAATTCCGGCGTCGATGTACTGGCGGCGGATTTCGTCTTCCGCTTGCGTCACCGTCAGTCCCGCAACGTGGATCGGCGGCAACAACGGCAGTGCGACGGTCCCGTCTTCGCGCACCGGCATCGGATAGCCAACCGACGGTGGCGTTTGACCGCTGCTCACGCCAGCCGATTCCGGAAAATGCACCGGCGGCGGAACGTTTGCTTCGCCGAGCACGCCTTCGATAAAGACGCCGAGAATATCGTTGGGACCAAGCTGGTAAACCGGCGGCGGGTCTTGCCGCAACTGGATGAAGTTGATTGGCTCGCGCCCTGCACGTGGAGTCGCCAGCAGCGACCGCGGCATGCGACTGGCCGGGATCGCGGTGCAGGCCGCGCAGCCGGTGAAGCCGGCGGCAGTGAAGCCTACCACCAGCAGCAGCATCGACGGGGCAAGCCGGCTTCGGACCATCATTGTCAGGTTTGTCGCCATGATCATTTCGATGCCAGTGCGATAAGGGGCGTTGATGGCTGCGGGTAAAACATTCGAACGC
>DASZPI010000705.1:0-2653 GCA_035550355.1 Pirellulales bacterium | reverse complement strand
GCCGACACGCCACTGTCGGACGTCGTGGATTACATCAAGAGCAAGCACGAATTCGAGATTCAACTGGATACCAAAGGGCTGACCGACGCCGCCGTCGACGCTTCGGCGCCGGTCACGAAGAGCGTCAAGGGAATCAGCCTGCGCAGCGCGTTGCGAATGATTTTGGAGGAATTCGACCTGACCTACACAATCCAGGACGAGGTGCTGAAGATTACCAGCAAGGAGAAGGCGGATGAGATCCTGTACACGCAGATTTATCATGTAGACGCGGTCGTGGGCCCGCACGATCGCCGTCGCAACATCCAGCGGCTGATCGAGCTCATTACGCGCACCATTCAGCCGAGCACGTGGGAGGAGTCTGGCGGACCCGGAGCGATCGATTCGTTTCGAGACATGCTTGTGGTCACTCAGAACCTTGACGCGCACGAAGAAATTCAGAGCCTGCTCGCCAAACTATACGTGGCGCTGCCGAAGCAGCCCGAGGCTGAAGCCCAGGATCGTGCCGCAGCCGGTGGGCCGCCAGTAGACGAGTCATCCGAAGGCGCCGAAAGCAGAATCGTCATCTACGAGCTACGCCACCTGAATCCCGACGACGCTCGGCAGGCGCTCACGTCACTGGTGATGCCGGAGAGTTGGCAAGGACAGGGAGGCGGCGGCGCCGCCTACGGCGTGACGTTCCTGCCAGACTCGCATGATCCTAATGCCGCAGAACGCCAACGGCTGAGGAGACTGCTGGCCGTCCGGCAGACCGACGACGGGCACACCGAGATACGTATGCTATTGCGGAAACTGGACAAGGGACCGCATTTCTTAGGCTTCAGTGGGGGATTCTGAAAGTGCCGAGCCCGCATCGAGACAGCGATCATATAATTCCAGCGCTGGATTGGCACGCTGCTACGTAATCTCGATCGAGGACCGGTTACGATTTCCGGCGCGCCCGGGGCGATGAACGTGCGGTCGAATTAAGAGCCAAGATTGGCTATTCCGGAACAATTCATGAGACGCATTGTTCTGCCCATGTTTGCCGTAACGCTTGCTACGGCAGCCGCGAATGTACGAGCTGAAAAGCCGAGGATCGCAGGCGACACCGGGGCGCCGGCCGTGGCTCGTGACCCGACGCTCGTCGTGCAACTGGTGCGCGATCCGGCGGTACAGCGAGAGCTTGACCTCGAAGCGACGGAAGCCGACGCCGTCGATGCGCTCGTGGCCGACGTCGAGTACAAGCTGTTTCTGCTGCGCGACGTGCCGGCGACGGAAAGGACCGCGGAACGAGACGCCTTGGCCGAGCGAGTCGAGAACGGGCTGCGCCAAACGCTGCGGCAGCCGCAACGGAAGCGACTCAGCGAGCTGCTGCTGCGGGCACAAGGCTATCCAGCGCTCGCGGCTCCGCCCTATGCAGAGACACTGAAGTTGTCACGAGCGCAAGTTGATTCAATAACCAAGCTCCTGAACGCCGCCAAGCAGGCAAAGGCAGGCACCCCTGCGGCGAACCTCGACAAGCAAGTGCTGGGCGTGCTCAATCGAGAGCAGAACGAGCAGTTGACCCACTTAGCCGGCGAGCCCTTCGATCTTTCGCAAGTTCAAGTTGTAGCATGCAAAGCGCCGGAGCTGCGCGACGTCGAGCGGTGGATCAACGCGCAGCCGCAAAGCTTCGCATCGCTGAAGGGGCGCGTCGTGGCCATGCACTTCTGGGCCTTTGGTTGTGTCAATTGCGTTCGCAATTTGCCCCATTACAACGACTGGCACGCGCGTTTTGCCCGGCAGGGACTGACAGTGCTGGGCATTCACACGCCCGAGACAGATGCCGAACGCTCGCTCGACGGCCTGGCCGATCAGGTGAAGTCTCGCAAGATCAGCTACCCGATCGCGGCCGACGGTAAGGGGGCGAATTGGAACGCGTGGGCGAACCAGGTTTGGCCGGCCGTTTACCTGATCGATCGGCGCGGCTACGTGCGGTACTGGTGGTACGGAGAGCTGAACTGGCAGGGGAACAACGGCGAAGCCACCGCGCGCAAACGCATCCTTGAGCTACTAGCCGAAGAAGGTTGAGGCCGACCCCAATTCATTGCTCCGAGGCGGGCGCAGGTTCCGTCGTGTCGGACGTTACTTCTTCCTCCCACGGCGGCGCGGGTTGCGGCGGCAGGGGCGGCCACAGGATCCAATCGCCGTCGTGTTCAGTTCCTGTCATGGGATGTTTGACGGGACCGTAGGCGCCTGGGATAGCCTGGTTTGGACTGCCCGCGGGGCGGCCGCCGTCGTCGTCGCGATCGTTGCCCAGGCTGTACAGTACCGGATGCCGGTCGCGAACGATGTAGCGCAGCGGCTGACCATCGAAACGGTCGGGCGGAACTGCCGGCAGCAAATCGGGCACGAGCTCGTCGAGCGTTTGCGGCCAAGCGCCGTGGCGCCGCTGGAACAGCACTAGCGCAATCGCGACTTCGGTGGCATCGCGCCATTGAATGGACCGTTCGGCTACGCTGGCAACATGCGAGATGCTCGGCAAGAGAAGCGACGGAAACAAATAGCGGATGGCAAGCTTTCCTTGCGCAAGCTCCTTGAGCCAGTCTTCGGATGCCTTGATGGTTTCCGCATCCCACGTCCAGGGCGGACCTTGATGCGCCGAGATCATTTCGTTGTAGAATCGATCGGCCAA
>DASZPI010000704.1:0-13759 GCA_035550355.1 Pirellulales bacterium | reverse complement strand
AAGGCATTGCGCCGCTGCGCGAAAAATTGGCGGCGCAGATCGCGTCGCAATACGGTCACGCCGACCGCGACCTGGTCGTCACCAGCGGCACCAGCGGCGGGCTGGTGCTGGCCATGTTGGCACTGGTGAACCCCGGCGACGAGGTGATCGTGTTCGATCCGTACTTCGTGATGTACGAATCGCTGGTGCGCCTGGCCGGCGGCACGATGGTACTGGTCGACACGTATCCCCATTTTCAAATCGACGTGAACCGAGTGCACGCGGCGCTGACGCCGCGCACGCGCATGATCCTGTTCAACAGCCCAGCCAACCCGACGGGCGCGGTCGCCAGCCTTGAAACGACACGCGAGCTGGCGATCCTCGCGCGCGAGCGAAACATCGAGCTGGTCAGCGACGAGATTTATCGACTGTTCCAGTACGACCAGCCGTTCCACTCCCCTGCCCTGTTCAACGACCGCACGATCGTGATCGACGGCATGAGCAAGGCCTACGGAATGACCGGCTGGCGCGTCGGCTACGCGCACGGACCGCGCGAGATCATTCAGGCGATGACGCGCTTGCAGCAATACACGTTCGTCTGCGCGCCGCACCCGCTGCAATGGGGCGCGGCGGCGGCACTCGACATGAACATGGACGAGCACATCGCTCATTACCGCCGCAAGCGCGATCGAATCGTCGAGGGGCTGCGTGATTATTATTCGGTGGCCACGCCGGGCGGCGCGTTCTACGCTTTCCCGCAGGTGCCGTGGGGCACGGCCGACGAGTTCGTAGCCGAGGCGCTGCGCCGCGAACTGTTGATCATTCCCGGCAACGTGTTCAGCCGCCGAGCGACGCATTTTCGCATCTCGTACGCCGCGCCCGACGAGGTGCTGGAGCGCGGCATTGAAGTGCTCCGCGCGCTGGCACGACGCTAAGGGCGCCGAGAGAGTCTAATCACCGATGCGGATCGTCGGCCTTCGACAACCAATTGATCCCGCTCTCGGGCTCTGGCTGGCGCGTTCCGCGGGCGGTACTCTGGATGAACGGCAATCGTTGCCCACGACCCGCGATTCGCCAGTCGCACTCACACGCTCGCTACCTTCGAAGGCTGCCTATGCTCCGCTCGCCATTCGGTTTGGTGTTGAATGCCCTGCTGCTGTTCGTTGCTGCCGCGCACGCGTTCGCTGCCCCCACGTCGACGCAGCCTAATATCGTCGTGTTCTTGATCGACGACATGGGGGTGATGGACACCTCGGTGCCGTTTCTGACCGACGAATCGGGCAAGCCGGTGCGCTGGCCGCTGAACGAGTACTATCGCACGCCCAGCATGGAGCGACTGGCGTCGCGCGGCGTGCGGCTCAATAACTTCTACGCCATGAGCGTCTGCTCGCCGACGCGCATCACACTAATGACGGGTCAGAACGCGGCACGCCATCGCACGACCAACTGGATCAACCCCGATCGCGACAACGGCGGTCCCCAGGGGCCTCCCGACTGGAACTGGCGCGGCCTGAAACCGGGCGACGTCACGCTCCCTGCCCTGCTCCACCAGGCCGGGTATCGCACGATTCACGTCGGCAAGGGTCATTTCAGTCCGCGCGAGTTCCCCGGCGCCAATCCGGCAACGCTGGGTTTCGATGTCAGTGTCGCGGGCGCATCGATTGGCGCCCCCGGTAGCTACTACGGCCGCGATAATTATGGCGGCAAAGGTAAGAAGAGCTCGCACGCTGTGCCCGGGCTCGACAAATATCATGGCACCGACACGTTCCTGACCGAAGCACTCACCATCGAAGCAATACGCGAGGTGGACGAGACGCTCGCAGCGAACAAGCCGTTCTTCCTGTATTTCGCCCAGTACGCGGTGCATGCGCCCTTCCATTCCGACCCGCGGTTCGCGGCAAACTACACCGACTCGGGCAAGCCGGCGAACGCCCAGGCATTTGCGACCTTGATCGAAGGCATGGATCGCTCGCTGGGCGAAGTGCTCGATCATCTGGAACAAATCGGACAAGCCGAGAACACGTTGATTCTGTTCATGGGCGATAACGGCAGCGATGCACCGCTGGGGCACGAGCACGCGGTCGCATGTGCCGCGCCGCTGCGCGGCAAAAAAGGCGCGCATTACGAAGGGGGCATGCGCGTGCCGTTCATCGCGGCGTGGGCCAAGCCCGATGCCAACAACCCGCTACAGCAGCGATTGCCAATCGCCATCGGCGCGGTGCAGCCGCAGGTCGCGTCGGTCTGCGACGTGGCGCCAACTCTGCTGCACCTGGCGGGCATCAAGCCGCCGCCGGGCTACGTCGTCGATGGTTCCTTGCTCGATACGCTTTTAACCGGGCATCCCGATCCGAACCGAGCGCCGACTTTTCTGATGCACTATCCGCATTCGCCGCATCGCTCGACGTACTTCACCGTATGGCGCAACGGCCCGTGGAAAGTGATCTATCACTACTTCCCGTCCGACGCGTCGGAAGGATCGCACTACCAGTTGTATAACCTGGCCGACGATCCGTTCGAGCAACACAACCTGGCCAGCGCGCAGCCACAGGAATTGCGGCGCATGATGCGCGAGTTGATCGCGGCGCTCGACGATTGCCAGGCGGTGTACCCGGTCGGCGACGACGGCAAACCGGTGAAGCCCGAGCTGCCGTGATCGGCAGAGTGCTGGCGTGATCGGGCACAGTGCAGCGATCACGGTTGCGGGCTACGCCAGCAGCGCGTCCAACTCGCCGACCAGCCGCTCGAAGCGAGCCATGGCAGCGTCAACGGCTTGCGGTTGTTCCATGTCCACACCGGCGCCGCGCAGCAAATCGAGCGGGTCCTGCGAGCAACCGCCGCGGAGGAAGTTCAAGTAGTCGTCCAGCTCGCGCTGCCCGCCGCTGGTCACGCGCTCGGCCAAGGCAATGGCTGCCGACAGGCCGGTGGCGTACTTGTATACGTAGAATGCCCGGTAGAAATGCGGTATGCGGAAGCACTCGAGCGACAGCTCGGGGTCGATCGCAAACTCGGGACCAAAGTACAGTTCCAACAGTCCGCGGTAGATGCCCGTGAGCGCATCGCGCGTCAGCGGTTCGTGCCGCTCGGCCAGCTCGTGCGTCAGCTTCTCGAACTCGGCAAACATCGTCTGGCGGATGATCGTGCCGCGAATGGCGTCGATCTCGCGGTTGATCAGAAACGCGCGCTCCTGATCGTTGTCGGCGCGGGCCACCAGATGCTTCGAGAGCAACTGCTCGTTGAAGGTGCTGGCCACCTCGGCCACGAAGATCGTGTAGTCGTAGTACTGATACGGCTGCGTGTGGGCCGAGTAGTACGAGTGCATCGAGTGTCCGGCTTCGTGCGTGAGCGTGAACACGTGGTCGAGCACGTCGGGCTGATAGTTCATCAGGATGTACGGAATGCCGTCGTACGAGCCGCTGCTGAACGCGCCGCTTTGCTTGCCGCGGTTCTCGTAGCGGTCGCACCAGCGACCGCGCAGGCCGGCGTCGAGCACGCGGCAATACTCGTCGCCCAGCGGTTCGAGCGATTCAACCACCACGTCGACCGCCTGGTCCCACAGGTGCGTGGTTTTCAACTCACTGAGGATCGGCACGTAGGTGTCGTAATGATGAATGTCGGGCAGCTTCATCTTCCGTCGCCGCAAATCGTAGTAGCGATACAGCGCGGGAAGATGATTGTGCACGCTTTCAATCAGGTTCGTGTACACGCTGGCCGGAACGCGATCGGGAAACAGCGCCGCCTCGAAGGCGCTTGGATAGTTGCGGGCCTTGGCGTAGTACACGTCGCGCTGGATCGAGCTGCCCAGCGTCGCAGCCAAGGTGTTCTCGTGCGCCTTGAACTGTGCGTAGTACTGCTGAAACGCTTGCGAGCGAACCGCGCGATCGGGCGATTGCAGAAAGGCCGAGAACGAGGAGTGCGTCAGCTCGACCGTCTGGCCATCCTCGTTGTTCAACGAGCCGAATCTTAGATCAGCATTGTTCAGTTGCCGAAAGATTTGATCGGCGGCGCCAGCCATTTCGGTCTGCATCGCCAGCAGCTTTTCTTCGCGCTCGCTGAGCGTGTGCGGCCGGTAGCGCACAACCCGCTCCAACAGCAGCCGATACGGCTGCAACTCGGCCGAGTCGATCCAGGCGGTCATGGTCGCTTCGGGAATCGCCAGGATTTCTGGACGAATGTAGCTGGTGGCCTGCGAAGCGCGGCTGGCCGCGTTGCGAAAGCGACCCAGCATTCGCTGATAAACGCTGTTGGCCGTGTCCTCGGCCGTCTTCAGATGGGCGTAGCTTCCCAAGCGTTCGCCGGCCCGGTCGAAAGCGAGCTCGAACTTCAGGCACTCGGCCAACACGGCGGCGCTTTGCCCCAGCCGGCCTTGGAACTGTCCGAGCCCCGCGATTCGCTGCTCCCATTCGACGAACGCTTGCTCCCACGCAGCATCGTCGGCAAACAAGCTGGAAAGGTCCCAGGTATCGGCCGCGGCGACCTGATTGCGATCGAGAAGTTGAGTAGCGGGCATGGTTTGAATTGCCGAATGCAGAATGAAGAATGCAGAATGACGGGCCAGTCGCATCGTGCTGCGTTCTTTATTCTGAATTCCGCGTTTATCTCTCCGGTTGTTCGATATCGATCCAGCGCCGCTCGGCGTGCGATTGGAGCACGGCGTCGGCGATCACTTGCGCACTGGCGCCGTCGTAGAAGCTCGGCACGGCTTCGCGGCGCTCGACGATTGCCGAGACGAATTCCCACATCAGGTCGTAGCGGAACACGGTCGCCGGCTTGCCCTGCGAGGGATCGCGCGGACTGCCGGCCGGCTTCAGAAATTCGCGCGGCACTTCGACCGGCGCCAAGTCGCTGCCGGTGCGCCCCAGCAATACGCTATTCGGCTCGTGGAGCCGATAGACCACCGAGGCGTCGGACCCGTTGATCTCGGCCCACTCGTGGCCGAAGCCGTCGCGATGATAGCCTTTGGCGAGCGTCGTGCCTTCCCACACGCCGGTCGCGCCGCCTGCGAACTCGCCCAACAGCGCCGACCAATCGTCGACATCGGAAGGCGGGCAACTGCGTCCGTCGGCGGTCACCGTGCGCGGCGCGAAGCGCGCCACCGCGCCGCAAACCTTCGCCACTGGGCCCAGCAGGTCCTGGGCAAAATCGAGCCGGTGGATCGTCATGTCGAACAGGTCCCCTGCCCCGGCCTTATCCCGGTACTGCCGCCAGCCCCAGCTGGTCTCGGGCCAGTCGAGAAACCGTTGCGAGCGAAAGTGCCGCGGCGTGCCGAGCTGCCCGGAGCTGACCAGGTGCTTGATATACCGCATCGCCGGCGCGAAGCGATACGTGAACGCCGTCATGTGCACCACGCCCGCATCGCGGCAGGCGCGATACATTTCGACGGCCTCGCGGGCGTTGAGCCCGAGCGGCTTTTCGCTCATCACGTGCTTGCCATGGCGTGCCGCGGCCAGCGCCATTTCGCGATGCGTGAAGTTCGGCGTGGCAATCACCACCGCGTCGACACCGTCGTCGGCGCACAGCGCCCGGTAATCGGTGGTGACGTGATCGATCTGCCACTCGCTGCGGCGGCGCTCGAGCAATGCCGGGTCGGCGTCGCAGGCCGCAACCAGCGTGCAGCGCCGATCGAGCCGGATGGCCGGCACATGGTGATAATCGCTGACGGCGCCCGCGCCGAGAATCGCGACGCGCACAGGGGTCGATGCGTTGCTCATGCGGACCCTTGAGAAAAAAACAAGCGAGCGGCAGGCGCAAACCTGACGGAGCTATCGTCCGTCAGATCTGCATCTACCGCTCGCGCTTGAAAATCGGTTACGGTCGGCCGGCCTTGGCAGCGTTCGCGGCGGTGCCGATCGCCTTGAGCACGCCCTCGTCGAATTCCAGCCGCGCTAACGCGCCGTTGGGAATCATTCGCGAGGTCAGGTGAATACCGTCCTCGTCGCCGAGCGTATCGGCGATCAGCTTCAGGATCGGATTGTCGGGCTGCTGCTCGGCCGAGTACTCGAGAATCGGCTTCACCCAAACATCAAGCTCAAAGGGCAGCTTCGATTGCTCGGCGCTCTGCGAGTCGTCGATCACGTCCTTGATCGTGTCGACGCCGTCTTCGCCCAGGGCGACGAACACGCGGTCTTCGCCGAAGGCAACGGTGATCTCGATGTCGTCGCCGAGCACTTGCTTGACGTTCTCGTCGGCGTCGTCGGGCCAGGGCCCGCTAATGCTGTGGAACGTTACGCCGGCGTGCTTGTCAACGTCGTATTCGACTTCGGGCGCGTCGGGCTGGCGCTTGGCCACCGACATGGCCTGCCGGAACGCCGATTCGAGCTTGCCGGCCTTTTCGACGCTGCCACCGGCGACAATCGTGAACGGCCCCTCGCCGACAATCACCATGCCGCCGTCGATCACGCCCTTCTTGGCGGTCGCCTCGATCGATTCGAACGTTTCCTCGACCGCCTTCTTGATCACCGGCTTTTCGTCGTCCTTCAGGTCGTCGCTCTTGTCGATGGAATCGAACACCGAGCTCTTGAGCGACTGGATCGTGGCCACGGTGGTGGCAATGTCTTGGTCGCCTTGTTTGCTGGCGACGTGGGCATCGATCACGGCATCTTCGTTCTCAAGAAAACCGGTGAACTTGCTTTTGATCACCGAGGCCGCGGCGGCATTGGCCGCCAACTTGCTGCCGGGCACAGCGGTCATGCTGATGTCGAGGAACGCCAGGCGATTTTGCGCATCGATCGCCCAGCCGATCAGCAGCTCGTCCAGCTCGTTGATCAACTGCACGAGCTGATCGATCTGCTGCTGCATCAGCTTCACGCGCACCTGGTACTGCGCGTCGGTCTCGTCGGCTTGCCGATCGAGCCCCGATTGCATGCCGAGCTTGATTTGATTGATGGCCAGATCGCGAAACTGCTGCGGAATGTTCTGGGCGTTGATCCGCACCGCCAGATCGTAGGTCTTGGTCAGCGAGGAGATCAGCGTCTGCGGGTCGGCCGGCAGATCGGCGAGCTGATCGGGCATCTGGGCAATGAACGCCCAGCCATTCTTCTCTTTGAGGAACAGCGGCATGGCGCCGGCGCGAATTTGTTGCACGCCGTCGCCGGCGTCTTGGGGCTCGCCGACCATGCCCTGCAAGGCGCCGAGCAATTTCTTGGTGTCGGTCACCGGCAGGAACGCGACCGTTTGGAAAATTTGGCCGTCGCTGCTGACGGCCGCGCCCCAGGGCTTGCTCTTGTCCAGGCCCACCAATCCTTGGAATTGCGTGAGCAGCGCGATCATGCCGTCGAGGCTGTTGCCCAGCTCGGGGACGTCGGAGATCTTGCCGATGTATTCGAGGTCTTTGTGCAGCTCGTTGTAGCCGGAGAAGGCGACGACCACCATCGGCTTCATGTCCGCGACCGCGGGGCGCGCCGAGGCGAGCGTACCCACAGCCAGCGCGACGATCACCAACCAATGCGGCAACAAATTCTTTCTCACTGCGACCATCTCCTTCGACGCTTGGAGTCGATGCTTGACGTAAGAGTTTGGCAAGATGAATGGCAAAATTAAGCGCATCGCCCGAAGCGACGCGAGAGAGCTCAGCGCAAGCGCACCGTCGACCGTGCTTCAAACCGGCCTACGAAGCACCGTATTTGTACGCAAAGCGTGTTTGGTCGGCTACTGATGGCGCGAAAAAATCAGCGCCTTCACCGCTCGCACAAAATCATGAACCGCAACGATCGTGCACGATCGATTGGGTGCATGCAGCACGCGGCGCGATTCGGCGTGCCCCTGGCGCCGTTAGCGCTCGCGGAACGTGATACGACCTTTGGTCAGGTCGTAAGGAGAGAGCTCGACGCGCACTTTGTCGCCCGGGACGATGCGGATGAAATTCCGACGCATGCGGCCGGCCACGTGCGCGATCACCTGATGACCGCCCTCCAAAGTCACGCGAAAGCGAGTATTGGCGAGCGCTTGCGTGACCACCCCTTCAACTTCTAATGCCTCTTCTTTTTCAGGCATACGGCGTCCGAACTGGTTCGTAGTTTAGCATTACCTGGGCTAATCATAGCATTTGCCAGCAAAGCGCCTAGCCGGGGGTTTTGACGCTTGCCGCAGCAATCGCCTGCCGCGCGTCACGGCTACAGGGCCGATAAGCCTTCGGCGAGGGCTTCGCGGATCGCCTCGATCGATTCGATGCCGACTGATAGGCGGATCGTGCCGCCGCGAATGCCAAGGCCTTCGCGCACCAGGGGCGAAACCGTTCGATGGCTGGTCGACTCGGGGTGTGTGAGCGTGGTGCTCAGGTCGCCCAACGAGGGGCAGAACGGAATCTGCTTCGCCGCGCGAATAAATGCATCGGCCGCGGCACGACCGCCGCGCAGCGTGAAGGTGACGACGCTGCCAAACCCGCGCTGAAACTGTCGTCGGGCAAGCTCGTGATCGACATGATCGATGAGCCCCGGATAGTGCACCGCCTCGACCTCGCCGCGCGTGACGAGAAACTGTGCCACCTGCTGGGCGTTCTCGCCGGCGCGCTCAGCGCGGAGGGCCAAGGTGCCGATCCCGCGGGTCGCCAACCAGCAATCGAAGGGGCTCGGCGACAGGCCCCACACGGCCACGGCTGTGTGCACGCGCTGCCAGTGCGCGGCGCTGCCGCACAGCACGCCCAACAGCACGTCGCTGTGGCCGTTCATGATTTTCGTCAGGCTTTCGAGCACCAGGTCGGCGCCATGCTCGATCGGCCGGCAAACCGTGGGCCCGGCAAACGTATTGTCGATCAACAACAGCGCTGTGCGCGCGTGGGCGTGACGGGCCAAGGCGGCGACGTCGGCCACGCGCAGCAGCGGATTGCTGATGGTCTCGGCAACGATCAAGCGTGTTTTGTCGTCGATGGCCTGTGCCGTCGCCGTAACGTCGCAGGTATCGACGACCGTCGAGCGCACGCCCATGCGGCCGAGCTCGCTGGTGAGCAATTGCAGATTGCGACCGTAAAGCTGACTGCTGGCCACGACGTGATCGCCGGCCTCGACCAGCGCCAAGACCGCCGCCGACAACGCCGCCATGCCCGACGAGCAAACCACGGCGCGCTCGGCGCCGTGCAGTTGGCGGCACTTCTCGGCAAGCATCTGACCGTTGGGGTGCCCTTCGCGGCTGTACACATAGCCGGCCTCGCTGCCGGCGAGCAGTCGCTCGGCCTCGTCGGTGTCGGCGCACTGGTAAACCGCGGCGGGGTAAATGGGCGGCGCCAGAGGCGTTTGCGCCGGAACATCGATCGGTTCCGGTCGCGGGCAAATGTCGTACGGCGCTCGCCGCTGCTCGTCGTTCATCGTAGCCTGATTCCTGATCGTTATTCGGGTTCTGATCCGAACCGCTCGACGACGACCGCGCGGTAGGCCGTCACCAACTGCTCGCCGCAGGCGGAACTGACGGGCACGGTGCAGTCGCACACTTGCACGCGCTCTTCGAGATCGCCGAACGCCGCCTGAACCGTCGATTGCAGCCGCTCGTTCGGGACGAAGATTCGGCCGGCATTTTCCGCGGCCTGCCGCGCGTAACGGTCCCAGCGATCGTCGGCGGCCATGGTCTCGAATTCCTCGCCCCAGGCGGTGAGCACATACGGCACCCCGGCCTCGAGCGCCAAATGCCCCTGAATCCAAACGTGTTGCGCGTGCAAAATGTGCGGATCGAACGCGTCGATCTCGCGATCGATCGCCTCGCGCAACACGTCGCGATACGTCAGCAGTTGCTCGTCGGTAAGATCGCGAAACCGCATGCCGCTGATCGATCCGTCAAAAGTCGGCAACGGCATGGGCAGCGCGGCATGGGCATCGGCCGGATCGCAGATTACGGAGCGGACCTCCGGTTCGGGCGGATCGTCACGCGAGCGCAGCACCAGCATACGCACCTGGTGACCGGCTTTCACGAGCCAGCGCCCCAGCGACTCGACGAGCACCCCCGACGGCGAACTGCTGAGCGGAAAATGATTGGTCAACAGAATGCGCATACACCGAGCGCCGCCACATCGTCCACGGGCCGCTTAGACCAGTCTATGTTCGGGTTCCACTCGACGCGACTGGCTTTGAGGGGCCTCGAGTGGTTCGGCCGGAAGGGTCTTCAGCCACTCTTCCCAATCGTGCGAGGCTTTGCGATCCATGGCCGCTCGATTCTGCTGCAACACATAGATCACCAGCGGCGCGATGCGCGGATCGAGCTTTTGCCTCAACGGAGCAAGCTCGGCCAGCGCCTTCGAGGCGTCTTCTCCCCTGCCCTGCATGGTGTACGCGACAGCCATGCCGGCCAGGCCAAACGCGCGGAACTCGGCCTGCGACGGTTCTTTTTGCCGTGCCAGTTTCTCGGCCAGCTTCAACGCATCGGCCGGTCGGTTGTTCTGCATGTACAGCCGAATCAATTCTTCCTGCGAGCGCGGGACAAAATAATCGTCGTGCGGAAAGTACGCTTCGACGCTCTTGAGCCATTCCTCTTGATGCGAGGTTTGCATCTCGGCGACGAGAAACTGCTCGCGCGCCCCGGCGTAGCGCGGAATGTCGGGTTCAGGGGGGCGCACCAACAGCGGACGGTCGCGCCGCGTCCAGGCCAGCGCACCGCCCAACATGGCCGCGACCAGGCACACGATCAGCCAGCGGCGGCGACCCTTGCGGCGATCGAGTGTTGCCAGAGCCGAGGTCCGCATTACCTGCGAAAGCTGCTCGTGGGCACGCACCGAGCCCGGGGTATCGAATCCTTCCACGCCGGTGCTTTCGGGCCAGGCATCGCTTTCCAAACCGGGCACCTTGAGCTGCCGCAGATCGGCCAGCAGCTCGCGCGGGTTGCCGTACCGCTCGGCCGGTTGTTTGGCCAATAATCGATGCACGATGCGAGACAATGCCGGCGGCAAGTCAGGGCGCAGTTGCTCGAGTCGTTCGGGAGACGATTTGAGATGCTGCACGGCAATGCTGAGGGCCGTCTCGCCGCGGAACGGCGGCTGCCCGGCGAGCATGTGAAAGCAGGTCACGCCGAGCGAGTACAGATCGCTGCGCGAATCGAGCGGGCGGCCCTCGACCTGCTCGGGACTCATGTACAGCGGGGTGCCCATCGTCATGCCAACTTGCGTGAGCTGCAATGTGCCCCGCTGATCGACCAGCCGTGCGAGGCCGAAGTCGGCAACTTTCACCTCGCCGGAATGCGCGAGCATGATGTTGTCGGGCTTAATGTCGCGATGCACGATGCCGCGCTCCGCCGCCTTCGACAGCGCCAACGCCACGTCGCGAAGAATCCGCACGGCGGTCACCGTGTCGAGCGCCCCGCGGCGAGCGAGCAGCTCGCGCAGGTTCTGCCCAGCGACATATTCCTGCGCAATATAATGCAGGCCGTCGCAGCAGCCGACATTGTAAATCTGCACAATGTTGGCGTGCACCATCGATGCCGCGGCTTGCGCCTCGTGATGAAAGCGCTCGACGTACGTCGCGTCGCCGGCCAGGGTCGGCTTGAGCACCTTGATCGCCACCTGCCGACGCAGCGACACTTGCTCGGCAAGATAAACCTCGGCCATCGCCCCGCGCCCCAGGCGTCGAATAAGGCGAAAATCGTCGAGCTGGCGGCCGGAAAGGTCAGTCTCGGCCGCAGGTTCGACAGCGCTGATGGCGGGAGGCGTGCTCATCGACGATCAGTATGCGGTGCGGGATACCGCGTGACAATCACACGCCGCAGGCCCGACAACCGATCGCGCGAGTTTATTGCCGGGCGCGGTCGCGGGCGTGACGCGCCTTGGCAAGCTCGGTGCGAGCTTGCTCGTTCGATGGGTCAAGACGCAGCGATTCTTCCAGCTGGCAGATCGCGTCGTCCATCGCGCCACACAGACGGCATACCTTGCCGATGCCGTAACGCGCGCCGGCATGGTCGGGATCGATCTCCAGAGCGTCGGCAAAATCTTCGCCGGCCTGTTCGAGACAGCCGCTTAGCAGTGCGCAGAAACCACGGCCTACGTGCGCATCGACCAGGTTCGGTTCGAGTTCGATCGCGGCCGTGTAATCTTCGGCGGCTTCGCGCAATTGAGCACGCTCGGCGAGCAAATCGCCGCGGGCCACATACGCTTGCGCCGATTGCGGCGAAGCAGCAATCGCCTGGCAAAGCGCCGCCAACGGGTCGTCGGCCGGCTGCTCGGTCGCGATCGGCTCGGGACGGTCCGACGGCGCGCCCTGCGCGACAAACGCCATTTGCACTTGCGGCAAGACTTCGGCAGCCAGCACCCCGATCGGCGGCAAACGCTGCGGCTCGACCATCGCCTCGGAATCGGCCGATGGTTGAATCTTCATTTCAACCGTAGGAGCCCGCCTCACAGGCGCCATTGGCTGCTCTTCGGGAGACACCTCGAGCAGCGGCGTCGCTTCGGCCGGCGTTGGCACTTCGGCCGGCAGCGCGGCAACCGATGGTGTCGATGGCGCCGCGCCCGGGGTCGTCGCTTCAACCGGTTGTGATGCGATCGCTGTCGAGTTGACTTCCGGCAGCTCGACGACCGGCGGCGCGATCACGACCTCATTTAAATGCACGGGTTCGGCAGTCACTGGTGCAGCGTCGCCGACCATGACCGGAGCCGATGCAGGCGGCTCGCGAGGTGCGCTGGAGGCAACGATGGGATCGTCGCCGGTAGTTGCCGGCTCGTCGGTCGCAACAATCACCGGAGGAGGGGCAAGCGCGACGACCTCGGCTTTCAGCTTGGCTGCTTCAGCCGAACCGGGATCGAGGCGGAGCGCGATCGCGAGGTCGTCCTGAGCGGCAGGCCAATCGCGACACGCAATGCACACTCGGGCGCGGGTGCAGTACAAATCGCTGGCCCCTGGATACTCGCCAATTGCGCCATCGAGATCGGCAATCGCCTCGCGCCATCGTCCTAATTGGGCAAGTGCCTTGCCACGCTGCGCCAGCGCTTCGGGATACCCGGGACGCAATCGCAACGACACGCCGAAGTTGGCGACCGCGCGCTCGAAATGCTCGGCGGCAACGTCGGTCAAGCCGCGCTGATAGTAGTCGGCGGCGGGATCAAGTTTCGCTGCGACTGCATCGGGCACCGGCAGGGCGCTGGTTGTTCCCTTGCCTGGATGAATTTCGATCAGCGCCGGGGCGGCATCGGTCGTTTTTGAACCGTCACCATTCTCGGCAGGTGGAGCAAGCTGCGGACCGGCGATCGAGGCCGCATCACGCAGATCCTTCGTTTGGTCGGCTGCCTTGGATACGACCTGCGGCAGCAGCGCGGGGCCGACGATGGCGGGCACGACGGTGATCGGCGCAGGCTTGGCAGCGGCGGGGCGGCTGGGCGACGGCGCGAGAACGGCTCCGCCACTCGGGATGGCCGGCACGACGGACGGCGCGCCCGTGCTGCGGGTCGCGCTGGCTTGATACTCGACCACGGTCGTTTCGCGCTCGACGGGCTGACGATCTTCGATGAACGGATCGCGCGCCAGCGCCTCGTTCAGGTCGACTTGCGCAGCGCCGAGATGACCGCACGAGGTGTGCACCCGGCTGCGGACGTAAAACGCACGAGCACATTTCGAGTCGAGCTCGATGGCGGCATCGCAGTTGGCAATCGCGTCGGCGTACTGTTTGAGCGCGGCGAGCGCTTCGGCACGCGCGACGTAGGCCTCGGCATAACCGGGGGCCATGTTGACGGCGACGTTCAAATCCTGAGTCGCGAGCACGTATTGACCGACTTGAACGTAGGCTTTGCCGCGCGCCAGGTAGGCCATCGTGTACCGCGGATTCAGTTTCAGCGCTTCGGTAAAGGACTTGATCGCCTCGTTGTATTTGCCGGCGCTGG
>DASZPI010000703.1:0-1644 GCA_035550355.1 Pirellulales bacterium | reverse complement strand
TCCGATACAAATATATATCGGAACATCACGACATGTCAATCAATCGATTTGCGCGGCGGCTTCGTGCAGGCGCGGCCCAGGCGGTAGAATGCGGTGAGCCGGTCGAGGTGGAGGATATCCAAGGAGAGCATCATGCGCTGGCAAGGGGGACGCGAGAGCGAAAACGTCGACGATCAGCGGCAGTTCGGCGGCGGCGGAGTGCTTGTGCTGCTGCTGATCGGCTGGCTGTTGGGCGCCGATCCGCTGGCGCTGCTGCAAGACCTGCAACAAGCGGCTCCTCCACCGGGGCCACAACAGCCGGCGGCTTCTTCGCCCGAAGAGGAGCAGCTCAAGCAGTTCGTCTCGGTGGTGCTCGCCGAAACCGAGGACGTTTGGACCGAGCTGTTTCGCGCGCAAGGGCTGCGGTACCGAGATCCGCACCTGGTGCTGTTCCGCGGCCAGATCCAATCAGCATGCGGTTTCTCGAGCGCGGCGGTCGGACCTTTTTACTGCCCCGAGGACGAACGCGTTTATTTGGACCTGAGCTTTTACCAAGAGCTGCATGACCGATTTCATGCGCAGGGCGAATTTGCGCAAGCGTACGTGATCGCCCACGAAGTGGGGCATCATGTCCAGAAACTGCTGGGGATCTCCGACGAGGTGCGCGCTCGGCAGGCCAGGGCCGACCAGCGCGAGGCCAACCATTTATCGGTCTGCCTGGAATTGCAGGCCGACTTCTTTGCCGGCGTATGGGCCAAGCATGCCGACGACCTGCGGCATATTCTCGAGCCAGGCGACATCGAGTCGGCGCTGAATTGCGCGGCGGCAATCGGCGACGACCGGCTGCAAAAACAATCGCGCGGCTACGTCGTGCCCGATTCATTTACTCATGGCACCAGCGCCCAGCGCGCCCGTTGGTTCCGCCGCGGCTATGAGACGGGCGACATGCGCGCCGGCGATACGTTCAATGCCCGCGAGCTTTAGACTGCATCATGTCTCGCTCGTGATTTCGATCGATTCGATCGCCGCGTGTCCGGATTTTCGGAATGGCCGGGGCATGGGCTGAGCATGGCCATGGGCGTCGATAGTGCGGCAGCGAAAGGTGTGCTTCCCTGCGGGCAGGCCCGGAAGTATCGCCGCCCAATGAGCCTTCGTTAACAGCATCGGCCACTGGTTCGGTCTTCCGGCCGGATCGAAACCAAACGTGTCGGCGGGAATTTTGCTATCGGGCAGAGCACTCCAATCGGTTTGTGCCGGCAGCAGCGTCGCATCGATCCACGGCGCTTGGGTGAAGTACGGATCGTTGCTGACGCGCGGGGCGGCGTTGGACTCGATCGACACTTGCACTTTAGACAGACCCGACACGCCAACCTGCGCGTAACCGGAAACAGCCAACGGTTGGCCGGCTTGGACCTTGGTCGGAATGGAAAGCGTGGCCGCAAAGGTTTTCAGCGGACTGTCGATGTCGTTGTTCTGCGCGGCATACGTATCGTTGGCAGCGGCAAGGTTGGTGAGATAGACGTGCGTCAGCCACTTAACGGACTTGAAGCCATACGCCTCGGGGACCACCATCCGCACCGGGCCGCCGCGCTCGGGATCGAGCCACTGACCGTTCAGCTTATAGCAGACGATCACCGGCGGCAGGCCATCGGGATCTTCCAACAC
>DASZPI010000702.1:0-2498 GCA_035550355.1 Pirellulales bacterium | reverse complement strand
CGGCGACCTCTTCTTTGCGCGGGCCCGCTACCATCAGGTCGTGGGCCTTGCTGTTGACGGCGAGCCGCGCCTCGGCCACTGCCAACGCCGAGCGGGCATTGTCCAGATCCTGCTGGCTGACCGCCTCGCCCTTCGAGCGATCGGCCAGGTTCCTGAGCCGATCGTACTGCGAGCGGGCGTTCAACGCGTCGGCCTTGGCCGACTCGACATTCGCTTCCGATTGCGCGATCTCTTCCGGTCGGTTGCCGTGCTGCAGTTTTTCGAGCACCTGGCGCTGAGCGGCCGCCTGGGCCTCGGCCTGGGCGACCTGCGGTTCGAGCCGTCCTGTGTCGAGCCGCGCGACGACTTGTCCGGCCGCCACGTGATCCCCCTCTTGCACCAGCACCGCCGCGATTCGCTCGTTATTGTTGAACGCCAATGCGACCTGCCGCAGGTCGATGTTCCCAAACAGCACCAGCTCGTTGTCCGAGTGCTGATGCCGACGTTCCCACCACACGAATCCGCCCGCGGAAAGCGCCGCGACGATCAAGGCGACAATTACAATTCGCTTCATGCGTCGGCGTGCCACACCGGGGGCGAGGCAATCGCCCAGTCGTTAATTGCGGAATAATCGATACGGATCACTGCTATCGTTGCTGCTGGCAAGGGTGCTTCCGCTCATGCCGATTTTGACGGACTGCCGAGAACAACCAAGAGCAGCGGTCGCGGCGATATTACCACTTTGGCGCCGATGCGCCCAACGCCGGTTCGCGATGGCTGCATCGCTCGGGCGAACGTGGACGTGTGCTTCGAACAACGTAGTCGCGCATCGTGCTGCTGGCGCAGCATCCGAGGGCTCCTCGCCACGCTGGCGATCCTCGCCGCCGCCGGGGGTTGCACCTCGCTGCGCCAATGGTGCCGCAACGGGTTCAAGGTGGGCCCAAACTACGCACCTCCGCCCGCTCCGGTGTCGCCCGCCTGGATCGACAGTGGTCGCGACGGTTTGACCGCCGCTGCCGTGCAAGACGGCCAGTGGTGGACCACCTTCGACGACCCGGTGCTCGATCGGCTGATTGAAAGCGCAAGGGTTCAGAACCTCGATCTGCGCGCCGCAGGCACCCGCGTGTTGGTGGCGCGCGCCCAGCGCGGCGTCGCCGTGGGCAACTTGTTTCCGCAATCGCAAGCAGCGCTGTCGGCATACGCCCATGGCCAGATCAGCCAAAACCTGGGCCTACCCTTGCCCAGCCAGCTCAACGTTTGGGCCGATGGCTTTAATGCTTCGTGGGAGCTGGATTTCTGGGGTCGCTTCCGGCGGAATATCGAAGCCGCCAACGCCGATCTCGCGGCAAGCGTGGAAGACTACGGCGATACGTTGGTGCTGCTGCTCGCGGAGGTCGCAACCCGTTACGTCGAGCTGCGGACCTACGAGGCGCGGCTGGAATTTGCACGGCGCAACGTCGAGATCCAGCGCGGCTCGTTGAAGCTTGCCGAAGATCGACATGCCACCGGCCGCGCCACCGAGCTCGACGTGCGGCAAGCGCGATCGAGCTTGGCTCAGACCGAGGCACTGATTCCGCCACTGGAGATGGGTCGCCGCCGGGCGAGCAACCAGCTTTGTATTTTGCTCGGCACGCCGGTGACGGATCTCGCGGCACAGCTCGGCACGTCGCCCATTCCGGCGGCCTCGGTCGAGATGGCGATCGGTCTGCCGGCCGATTTGCTCGTGCGCCGACCCGATATTCGCCGCGCGGCCAGTCAGGTCGCCGCGCAAAGCGCTCGCATCGGCGTCGCCGAGGCCGACTTTTATCCCCGATTGGCGATCAACGGCTTCATTGGCTACGCGGCCCGCGACTTGAGCGACCTGTTCGAGTCGCGCAGCTTTCTGAGTTTCGTCATCCCGACGCTGCAATGGAACGTGCTGAACTACGGCCGCATTTTGAACAACGTACGGATTGAAGACGCGCGGCTCCAGGGGGCGGTGCTCGAATACCAGCAAACCGTGCTCACCGCGGGTCGCGAGGTCGAAGACGCGTTGATCGGCTTCGTGCAATCGCAGCAGCAAGCCGCAAAGCTGGCAGCGAGCGTCGAAGAGTCGCAACGCTTTGTCGAGTTGGTGATCATGCAGTTCGACGCCGGCGTGACCGATTTCAATCGCGTGTTCAACGCGCAAAGCACCTTGGTCACGCTGCAAGATCAGCTCGCGACTTCCCGCGGCAACATCGCGTTGAACCTGATTCAGGCCTATCGTGCCATGGGGGGCGGCTGGGAAAGCTTCGCCGCGGGGAGCATAACGACCGCCTGCCCGCGACCCGTGCCGCAGGTCAGCCAACAGCCGCAGGGCGCCGTTGTCTTCCAGAACTGATGACTTATGCGCGCCGCCGACCATCGGCTGGCCTACTTCTGCGCTCGACAATCGCGCGCCTTCCGAGTTGAATGCCCACGAGTCGCAGCGGCCACGGGTGGTCTGGCTCAAAGACGAAGGCGTGGGCAAGGCGTCGGTTCTTGGAACGCCCGGCCCA
>DASZPI010000701.1:0-2265 GCA_035550355.1 Pirellulales bacterium | reverse complement strand
GTGCAGTTGTTCGCGGGCGATCCGGGGGTCGATCCGTACACGCGCGTTGTGTCGGATGTTTATCAAGACTTGTTCGGCGAAGGCTCGTTTATTGGAAAGGGAATCTACGACGTCGATTCGTTCGAGCGATGCTGCGGCGATTTTCCTGAAAACACAATTCTCAGCCATGACCTGCTTGAAGGCGCATACGCCCGATCGGGGCTGCTGAGCGATGTCACGCTGTACGAGGATTATCCTTCACGCTACGCGACGGACATTGACCGCCGGCATCGATGGATGCGAGGCGACTGGCAGATTGCTACTTGGCTGTTGCCAGCCGTCGCCGGGCGCCTGTCGCACCGCGTCGGCAATCCGATCAGTGCCTTGTCGTGGTGGAAGATTTGCGACAACCTGCGCCGCAGCCTGGTGCCCGTCGCCATGCTGACGCTGTTGCTCATGTCGTGGTTTGTATCGGCGGTCCTGGCCAGCATTACCCTGGCATTCGTGCTCATGGTTGTCGTGCTGCCCACCTTATTGTCGTCACTCGTGGAATTGGAGCGCCGGCCGATCGATTTGCCGCCGCTGATGCATCTCCGGGCAACCGTCCAATCGCTGAGACAACCGTTGGCACAATGCCTGCTGACGCTCACCTTTCTGCCGTACGAAGCCTACATCAGCCTGGATGCCATTCTTCGCACCTGGTTCCGCGTCGTTTGGACGAAGCGAAAACTACTCGAATGGAAGACGGCCAGCGACTCCGAGCGCGGCGCCGCGGGCAGTCTCAAGGAGACGCTGCGATCGATGGCCCCGGCCCCGACGCTAGCGGTGTCGATATTTCTGGCGCTAGCGATCTTTCATCCAGATGTGGTGCCGATCGCCGGACCATTGCTTGCCTTGTGGTTCACGTCGCCGATCGCGGCGTGGTGGCTCAGCAGGCCGATTGAACCGAGCAGGCCTCAGCTTAGTGAAACTCAGCAGACGTTTCTCGAACAGCTCGCGCGCAGGACGTGGCGATATTTCGAGGAGTTTGTCACGGCGGAGCACAATTGGCTTCCGCCCGACAATGTGCAGCAGAATCCGGACCTGCTGGCGGCTCCGCGCACCAGTCCGACGAACATCGGCATGGCGCTGCTCGCGGACCTGGCCGCTTACGACTTCGGCTATTGTTCGGCAGCGCAACTGCTTGATCGCACAAAGAAGACGCTCGCAACCCTCGATCGCATGGAACGCTATCGGGGCCACCTCTTCAACTGGTACGACACGCGCTCGCTCGTCCCCTTGGTTCCACGTTACGTGTCGACGGTGGATAGCGGCAACCTGCTGGCCGATCTTCTGGTGCTGGCGAGCGGCTACGATGCGTTGTACGACACGAATATCGTGCCCCCGCGTATGTTCGGCGGCTTGCGTGATACCTTGCGCGTCGCCCGCGACGTGGCTCGCGGAGACGGCAATCCAGGGGTTAGTGCCGATGTGCTGCGGAAGATGGAGCGGCAAATCGAGGATCTTTCGCGAGCTTCGACGGCGACGAATACCGCAATCTCGGCCCTCGCACGGCTCCGCGCCGTCGCCAGCGAGATCGCGGAAGCCGCGGGTTCCGATGAGGAATTGGCATGGTGGGCGAGGACGTACGAACAGTCGTGCGTGGCACATCAGCAAGACCTTTTAGTTCTCGCCGCGTGGACGCAGTTGCCCGCGCCTCCCGATGCGCTCTGGGAGCACAGCTCGCCGACGCAGCTTGGACGACTTGGCGAGTTCCGCGCGCTGCTGAAGAAGATCGATGCAGCCATCACGCTTCGCGAAGTGGCCGAGCTGCCACAGATGGCCCATCGCGTGGTTGATGCCATCCTGCATGAAGCCGCGCCGCCGGCCAAGGCCTGGCTCGATCAATTCATGGTCGCACTGCACGACTCGGCACGGCATGCTGATGAAAGGCTCCAGCAGTGTTCCAGCATCGCGGCCGAGTGCCGTCAGCTCGCCGAGATGGATTTCGAGATGCTTTACGATCGCTCGCGCGACCTGTTTTCGATTGGGTACAACGTGAACGATCGGCGGCTCGATGCGAGCTTCTACGACCTGCTCGCATCGGAAGCGCGCCTGGCGAGCTTCGTCGTCATCGCGCAAGGCAAATTCGGTCAGGAGCACTGGTTTGCACTCGGCCGCCTCTTGACCAGCGCTGGACACATGCCCGCGCTCTTGAGCTGGAGCGGCTCCGTGTTCGAATATCTCATGCCGCTGTTGGTGATGCCCACTTATGAAGGGACGCTGCTCGACCGAACGTACCAGGCG
>DASZPI010000700.1:0-1978 GCA_035550355.1 Pirellulales bacterium | reverse complement strand
AAGCTGGTTCACTTTGCCGGCCAGCTCGGTGATGAATTGCTTTGTTTCGTTATTCGGAGCAGCCGAAGCCAAACCATGGTTCGCATCGGTGCCTTTGAGCCCCATGTGCACGCACAGCAATTGGCTGGTGAGCGGCTGCAGCGAATTTTTCTCATCGACGAACTTCATGTTGGGATCGGTGGCGCTTTTGCCAAGCTCTGCCGCCAACAGGCCAGCCGTCGAGGCGAGCTGTTGCACTGCCGCGCCGGCAAACGCCGACTTCTCGACCGAGCCGAGCGCCCGGGCCGCGTCGCAGCGCGCCAGTAAAGTCGCCTCGGGATCGGCCAACACCTGCTGCATCAATGCGACCACTTCCGGCCGATTAGCCTCGGGCCATTTGGCAGCCATCATACCCAAGGTGATCACCGCTCGATGCCGCACCAACGCCGCCGCCGCGGGGTTCGCAAAGTTCAATGGGCTCGTCAACGCCTTGACGACCGCCGAGCGCGCCGGCGGCTGCATCGGCTGACGGGCATGTCGGTCGATGCCGATCATCGCCCCCACGCGCACCGCATCGAGCTGCTTTGGATCGCCCAGCAACGCAATCAAACGATCGAGCGCCGCAGGCAATGGGATGTTGTTCAAACCCAGACCGTCGGGTTCCTGCTGATCGAGCATGCCGAGCAGCAGCACCATGTTAAGACGGACCGCCGGATGGTAGCTGGCATCGCCGGCAAAGTTGCCTGTGGCTGCGAGCAACAATTGATTCAGTTGCTCGTGCACCTGCTTCTCGGGCGCGGTGCTGGCCATCTTCAAATCCTGCTTTTTCAAATCGCCACGCTTCTTGGGCAAGTCGTGAAGATTCTCGGCCCAGGTCATCTCGGCGATACGGTACTTGTAGTAGTCGTTGAATTTCTTCTTCTGGTCATCGTTCTCAAAGGTGCCCAGCCGCAGAACCGCCATGATTTCGCTGCGTAGCACCCGAATCTTTGCCGGACTAGGCAGCTCAGCGGGACGATACTCGTTGTACTGCTTTGCCATCACCGGCGGCGGTGCCTCGGTGGCGCCAGCATCGGCCGGCGCTTGACCAAGTGCACACGAACCATGGGCCGCGAGCGTGAGCATGAACACCGCTGCAGCGACGCAGAATCCTCGACAACGCGTCATCTCGAGCCCTACCGTCATGCGCATGAAGGTCTTCCTGAAGAGCCGATCACGATCCGACCAGGCATCGCCAACCGCGGCGCGTACAACACCCACGAACGACCATTAATATTACGGATTATTATAGCAACCAATGGCACGTCGGCGAGCAATCCTCAACCAGCCAAATTCGTCGACTGGCCGGATCTCCGCTACCTGGCTGGGCCCCGGCCGGGCGAGGGGCACCGCGTAGTCTAAATGCTTTCGCCGCTGTTTGTTAGCAATGGTAGAATAGTAGTGACCGTTGCCTCATGCAAGGCGGCCCCTCGACAGCTTCTCGAAGTGACGTTGCTCTACACTGATCCGCTGTTTCTCGAGCACCGTACGGGCAAGCACCCAGAGCGCCCTGAGCGACTGGTCGCTATTGAGCGGCAGCTCGCCCGCAGCGGACTCGACGCTCGTTGCATTCGGCCGAAATGGCAGCCTGCCACAGCCGAATCGCTCGAATTGGTGCACGATCGCCAGTACATCGACGCGGTGCGCGATTTCGCCAAGCAGGGCGGCGGCCGAATCGAGGCCGATACCGTGGTCAGCGAGCAGTCGTTCCGCGCCGCCAGCCTGGCAGCCGGCGCGGTCGGCGATGCCGTGCGGCAAGTCATCGCTGGCCACGAACGGCAGGCGCTCTGCCTAGTACGCCCCCCAGGCCACCATGCCTTGCACGATGGCGCGATGGGTTTCTGCTTGTTTGGCAACGTGGCTTACGGAGCGCGGCTGGCCACGCGCGAGCTGGGAATCGACCACGTGCTGATCGTCGATTGGGACGTCCATCACGGCAACGGCACGCAGGACATTTTCT
>DASZPI010000699.1:0-14004 GCA_035550355.1 Pirellulales bacterium | reverse complement strand
GGACTTCCTGTCGCGTGCGAAGCGTTAGATTAGATGGCGATCGAGCGCGATTACGACTCGTGACCACTGCGGAAGAAAACCTTGTTGTCCGCGCGGCTTGAATAGTGAGCGCCGTTACGGCCTTGGCCCACCCAACTGCGTTGATACGGTTGAATGCGCTCCTGAACGAAATACGAGTTGCTGCGGTATACGCGGCGCGGCACGTACTGCACGACTGGGGCCTGTGCCGGACGAGCAACCTGCGGCTGGACGGGCGCCGGATCGGCGGCGACTGCGGCGGCAGCACTGATCCCCATGACCGCTGTTCCCACCAAGAGACGAAGCGTGCGCATGTTCATCCTCCACACTCGGTGCAAAATGGTTTGCTGTCGAGCGCGGAGCATGGCGTGCGATGCGCTGACAGCTATCGGGTTACTACAAGTATACTACTCAACTGCCTTTAGAGAGGGCCAGATTGTTTGGGGCGTTTTTCCAGTCTCTAAACACTTCGTGCGCTACGTCTTGCGACCATTGACCGACTCCGGTACATTACGGGGCTACGCAGCAAAGGAAAAATTGCCTTTACGCGCACAACGCTTTTGAGGTTTGTATGGTCCGTCCACGCACCGCATTAATCAAAGCACGACGGATGCTTCGTTGTCCGAAATGCGGCTCAAAGATCAATCGGCAACGGAAGCGTTGCAAGGTCTGCGCCAAGGTTCAGCCGCGGAATTGACTACTGTTTTACGTAGTCGTTGTTTTGCGTAGTTGCAGGCGGTGATCGGCGCTCAATAGTAGTCTTGCGACGTCGGCTTGATGATCAGCTCCGGCACATGTGCTCGGGGCGGCAAACAAGCAATCATCACCACCGCCGCGGCGACGTCCGCAGGCTTCAGAATCTTCGCCTTATGCTCGGCGCTCACCGGTACGGGACGCGCATCCAAGATCGGCGTGTCCACCTCGCCGGGATAAACGTTCGAAATGCGAACGTTGTGCTGCGCCTCCTCGCGTCCGGCCGTCGTGCCGAGTGCCGTCGCGGCGAACTTCGATGAGCTGTAGCCCACGCCGCCCAATAGCGATGATCGCTTGCCGGCAATTGAAGAGATGTTCACGATCAAACCATCGCGGCGCTCGCGCATCTGTGGCAACACGGCACGCATGCAATAGAACGTGCCAGTCGCGTTGATCCGCAGCATTAGATCCCAATCCTCAGGCGACAGCTCCGCCATCGTGCGCTTGACGACGTTCACCCCCGCGCTCGTCACGAGGATGTCGATTTTGCCAAGCTGCTCATTGGCCCACGCGGTCAGCGTTTCAACACTGCTCAAATCGCTGACATCGGCCGCCTTGTGCAGCAATTTGCTTGGGCCGCGATACGCCTCCGCAGCCGTGCGCAGCTTCTCGTCGTGGCGACCGGCAATTGCCACGCGGCAGCCTTCATCGGCCAAGGCACATGCAATTCCGAGCCCGATGCCGCTCCCGCCACCGGTGACGAGCGCCGTTTTGTTCGCGAGTTTCATCGAATAAGCTTCTCAAGCCGGGTCATAGAAGCGGACACTGTACCACCCGGTTGCCCCGAGCCTCTAGTCCCTGCTTGGGGCCGATCTTAAGCGAACAAGTCTGCAATCGGCTCGCCGTGGGGCAGAACGAAATGCGGCCGTCGTTGGAGGTCGTACAGGCGCTCGTCGGTGGCGATTCCCAAGGCGCGGTAGATTGTCGCCGCGACGTCGCTCGGCGACCACGGACGAGTGGTCGGATAGGCGCCCTGCGCGTCGGTCGCTCCGATGACGTGCCCAGGGCGAGTGCCGCCGCCGGCGAAGAAGATCGAGCCGGCCGGACCCCAGTGATCGCGCCCGCCGCGCGAGTTGATCTTGGGCGTGCGACCAAACTCGGTGAGAAACACCACGAGCGTCGAATCGAGCAGGCCGCGGGTTTCGAGGTCGGTAATCAACGCTGCAAAAGCGCGATCGATGCCGGCCAGGTGATACTCGCGTTTGGCGATCTCGCAAATCGGCGGATGGTTCTGCGACACAGCATTGTGGTTGTCCCACAGGTTGCCGTAATCCGGGTCGTAACCGTAGTCGACCATCACGAACCGTGCGCCAGCTTCGACCAGCCGGCGCGCCAACAAGCAGCGACCGCCGATTTTCGTGCGGCCATAGTCCGAGCGCAGCTTGTCGGGTTCGGCGCCCAAGTCGAAGGCGGCGCGGACCCGCGACGAACTCAGCAGCTCGAAGGCGCTGGAGTAATGTCCGTCGGCCTCGGCCGATTGCAACCGGTCGTCCAGGGCCTTGCGCAACCGCGATCGCCGCGCAAGCCGATCCACGTCCAGGTCGCGCGGCAGCGAGAGCGCTTGCGGCCGCAGGTCCTCATCCACTTCGGCTGGAGGATCATCCCGCCGCGCGCCCTTCGTAAAGTCGGGCTCGGCCGGTGTGGGAATCACGGCAAACGGATCGTACTCCCTCCCCAGCCAACCGGCGGTGAACAGGTTCGTGGGGGGCGGCCCCGGAAATGTGAATCCCGGAACCGCGATGTAACCGGGAAGCTGGTTGCGCGGCCCCTGCATGCGCGCGACGATCGAGCCGATGTTCGGCTCGGTCTTGATCTGGCTGAGCGGCACCGGCCGGCCGGAAAGGATGTGCGCCTGACTCATGAAGTGGTCGTTGTTCGTATGCGAAAACGACCGCACCAATGCAAACCGGTCGGCAATGTTCGCCAACCGCGGCATCACTTCGCTGAATTGCACGCCTGGCAGACGCGTGGCAATGCTCGCCAGGGTGCCGCGAACCTCTTCGGAGGCCGCAGGCTTGGGGTCGAACGAGTCGATGTGCGTCACGCCGCCGAGCATCGTGAGCACAATCACGCTTTGGGCGCTCGCGCGTTTTGCTTCGGCATCGCCGACCGTGGCAGCCGAAGCTGCGGTGGGCCAAGCGCTGGCCGAAATCGCCAGCGAGCCGACGCGCAGTACGTTGCGTCGCGAGACGTGGGAAGACTGCGGCATTTCCATTCTCCCCTCGAAGTCTCAAGTCGTGATTGCCGACCGCCGCCCTAGATCCATTCCTTGATGGCTCGACCCTCGTTCAGGCGGATCGGCCGACCGTCGGCAGTCATCGTAATCAGGTCGAGCGGAATGCCGAGCTTCGTGTACACCGTGGCGGCAATGTCTTCCGAACTGTATTCGTCTTGCGTAACGTAGCCGCCCTCCTCGTCGGTGCGACCAACAATGCTGCCGCCCGGCACGCCCGCGCCGGCCATCAGCGCGAATCCCGCGGTCGCCCAGTGGTCGCGACCCGAGGCGCCGTTGATCTTGGGCGTCCGGCCGAAGTCGGTGAGCCACACCACGAGCGTGTCGTCGAGCATGCCGCGCTGGTCCAAGTCGACAAGCATTTGCGACAGCCCCTGATCCAGATAGGGCATTTTTTTGTCTTTGAGCGACGTGAAATTGTTGGTGTGCGTGTCCCAACCGCCGTCGCTCACCGTGACGAACCGCACGCCCGACTCGATTAGCCGTCGTGCGAGCAAGCAGCTCTGTCCAAAGCGCGTCCGGCCGTATTTGTCGCGCAGCTCGTCCTTTTCGCTCGCCAGATCAAAGGCCTTCTTCGTTTCCGGAGCGGTGATCATGTTCAGCGCCGCTTCGTAGTGCTCGTCGAGCGCCGCGAACGCGGCCGGCTGGAGGTCAGCTTTCTTTTGCAAGGCATCGATCGTGCTGAGCATGCTGCGGCGGCGCTCAATCCGCCCGAGGTCGACGCCCTTGGGAGGCGTGATATCGCGCACCGCGAACGAGCTGCTGCTGGGATCGGCCAGCAGCTTGAATGGGTTATGCTCGAGCCCTAAATACCCAGCCACGCCGCCACCAAAGCGATAGTCGATCTCGTCGCCGAGTTGCACGAATGGCGGCAGCGCATTCTTGAAACCCTTTTCGTGACTCACGACCGCGCCAAAGCACGGGTAGATCAGCGCAGGATTCGGCTTGCGACCGGTCATCACATAGGCATCGGCCGCGCCGTGGCTGCCGTTGTGCGGATTCCAACCTCGCAAGATGCCGAAGCGCTTGAACTCTTTGGCGAAGGTCGGACAAACCTCGGTGAACTTCACGCCAGGGACGGCGGTGTCGATGGTCTTGAATTCGCCACGCACGTTGGCCGCGGCATCGGGCTTGGGATCGAACGTGTCGTGATGGCTCGTGCCGCCCCGGGTCCACACCAGGATGCAATTCACCTCGCGTGTGGTGCGACCTTGGTTTGCCGCGGCGCGTTTTTGCGCCAATAGCGCCGGCAGCGCGATGCCGAGCCCGCCCAAGGCGCCGACCTGCAGAAAGTGGCGGCGATGCATCCCTTCGCAATCACGTTGACGATCAGGCCAAAGATTCAGCATGGCCAAAGCCTCCGACACAGGGCGTTCGCGTAAGGTGGGTTCGAAGCGGCAGGCGCCAGCAGTATAACGCTTGATCGTGGGATAGATCAAGATTTGTTGATATTATCAGCGCCTCGCAATATATTGACCGCGGGACCATAATGGTTACTGGGTAACCCGCCCGCAAAGCGTGTTGCGATCGATGCACGTAGGCCACGGTTCGGCTGCGGCGCGATCGTCCTGCCAAACGCATCGATTCGGTCGCAAAACGATTGGAGGCTGGCCGTGTGCGCTGAACGGCTTTCTTTTGCCCGTCTGCTTCATGTTGCCGTCTGGCTGGTCGTACCTGCGCCGGCGCTCGCTGCCGCGGCGAATTTCGAGGTGCATCCGGCGATCGTCAAGCTTGCCGGTAACTTTGAGCAGGCCCAACTCGTTGTCACCGAATTGGCGCAACCGGATTCTTCGAGCACCGTCGATGCGCAGGCCCGCCGCGCGGACCTGACCGCCCAGGCCGAGTTTTCGTCGTCGAACACCAAGGTCGTCACGATTGACCAGCGCGGGCGACTGCTGGCCCGCGGCAACGGTGCCACCACGGTTCGGGTGAGCGTTCCGAATCGCGGATCGGCCGCGACCGTTGAGGTCGAGGTAACAGGTTTCACGGCGCAACCGGCAGTGAATTTTTCCGAGCGTGTCTCTCCAATTCTCAGCAAGGCGGGCTGCAATGCGGCTGCTTGCCACGCCAGCCAGCATGGCAAGGGAGGATTTAAACTCTCGGTCTTCGGCTATGACCCGGATGAAGACTACCTGGCGATTGTGCGCGATCGGCAAGGTCGACGAGCCAACCTGGTCGATCCGGCGCGCAGCCTGGTGTTGCTGAAGCCGACACTTTCGATTCCGCACGGCGGCAATCGCCGGCTGGCCGTCGGCTCGGTCGACTACGAGATCATCAAGGCCTGGTTGGCCTCGGGCGCTCCGCGTCCTGCGGCGGCGACCGATCCCAAGGTCATCTCAATCAACGTGTTTCCAGCGCGCCGCATTGCCGGCGAAGGCGCTTCGCAGCAGTTGCGCGCTGAAGCAACCTATGCCGACGGACGCAAGCGCGACGTGACCGCGTGGGCCAAGTTCGACAGCATGGACGAAGGTGTGGTGCTGGTTACCCCGGAAGGGCGACTGCGCACGGTCGGCCGGGGCCAGGGAGTGGTGATGGTGCGTTTCGAAGGGCAGGCGCAACTTTGCCAAGTGGTCGTCCCCTTTGCCGAACACGTCAAGCTCGCGGGCTGGAAGAACAACAATTTCATCGACGAGCTGGCGTCGGCCAAGTTCCGCGAGCTGGGAATCGAGCCCTCGCCACTTTGCGACGACAGCACCTTTCTGCGCCGTGCATTCCTCGACGCGATCGGCACGACACCGTCGTTAGAAGAAATTAAAGCGTTCCTTGCCTCGAGCGATCCTGACAAGCGTACGAAGCTTGTCGATCGCCTGCTCGGACTCACCGGCGATCCCGCCCAGGACATTTACAACAACGAGTATTCATCGTACTGGTCGATCAAGTGGGCCGACCTGATCCGCTCCTCGAGCGCCACGATTGGCGAACAGGGGATGTGGGCCATGCACAACTGGATCAAAGAGTCGCTGCGAGTCAACAAGCCCTTCGACCAGTTCGTGCGCGAGTTGGTTACGGCACGCGGTTCGATTTATCGCAACGGGCCGGCCAACTACTTCCGGATCGCCAGCAAGCCCGATGAGCTGGCCGAGGCGACCAGCCAGTTGTTCCTCGGCGTGCGCTTGACCTGCGCGAAATGCCACCATCATCCGTTCGAAAAATACGGCCAAGACGATTACTACGGCTTCGCGGCGTACTTCTCGCGCGTCGGCACGAAGACCAGCCAGGAATTCGGCATTTTCGGCCGGGAGCAAATCATCCTGGTCAAGAGCAGCGGCGACGTTCGGCATCCTAAAAGCGGCAAGACCATGGCGCCGAAGCCACTCGACGGCGACCCGACCGCCGAGGCGGTCGACCCGCGCGTGCCGTTGGCCGAATGGCTCACCTCGAAGCAGAATGAATACTTCGCCAAAAACCTGGTGAACCGGTACGTCGCGTATCTGCTCGGCCGCGGGTTGGTCGAACCGGTCGACGACTTGCGGGCCACGAATCCTGCGAGCAACAGTGCGCTGCTCGACGCGTTGGCCAAGGACATTGTTGCCAACGATTTCAATGTGAAGCGACTCATGCGCACGATTATGACGTCGCGGCTGTACCAACTCGATTCGCAGCCGACCGAATCGAACGCCGCCGACAGCCGGTTCTACAGTCATTATCTGGTGAAACGCCTCGCGGCCGAGCCGCTGCTGGATGCGATCGCGATGGTGACCGGGGTGCCGACGAAGTTCAAGAACATGCCGTTGGGGACGCGGGCGATCGAGCTGCCGGATGCCGAGTACCAGGACTATTTCCTGGCCACGTTTGGCAAACCACGTCGTGCCAGCGTGTGCGAATGCGAGCGCGTGCCCGACGAGAATCTATCGCAAGCGCTGCACACGCTGAACGGTGATACGCTGGCGGCGAAGATCGCCGATTCCAAAGGGCGGATTGCCGGCATGATGAAGCGCAAGCTGCCGGCGGACGAGGCGGTTCGCGAGTTGTATTTGGTAACGTTGGCGCGTCAGCCCAGCGACAAGGAACTTGCCACCTGCCAGGCATTGCTTAAGAAAAGCCCCAGCGAGCAGGTGTTCTACGAGGATCTGCTCTGGTCGCTGATCAATTCAAAGCAGTTTTTGTTCATCCACTAATTGAGCCGGATACGCGATCGGCGGCTGCTCAAATTTGAGCATCGAACCGCCGTCGCCGGTATTCTGGACTCGTACGAGGGGTCTGCGATGCGTCGTGTTTTTTTCTTCGTGCTGGCGACGGTAGTCGCACAGATCGCGTCGGCGCAGGACTTCATTTGCTACCCAATGATCAATGGTTGCCAGCCGATGGCCGCCCAGATCGGGACCACGAGTGAGCATACGATCGACGCTCGCTACGGATTGGGCGGGGCGTTCGAAGTGCTGGTCAGCGGAGCTGGGGTAACCGGCGAGGTCATCGACAACAAAGACAAGGCGAAAGCCGATTCGACCTTCTACACCAAGGCGAAACTTCGCTTCGCGGTGGCCGACGACGCATTGCCCGGCGTGCGTGATTTTCGCGTGGCGACGCCTCAAGGGGCATCGACCTTAGGCCAATTAGTGATCGTGCGCGATCGCGTGGTGGCCGAACGCGCTAAGAATGACACGGTCGCAACGGCTGAGGTGGTCGACGTACCGGCGGCGATCTGCGGCACGATCGAGAAAGCCGAGGACGTCGATTTCTATAAGTTTCACGCGGTCCGTGGCATGTCGCTCGTCTTCCAGGTGAACTCGGCTCGCTGCGAAGATCGCATCCATGACATGCAAACGCACGTCGATCCGATTCTCACATTGCGCAACAGCCAGGGAACGGTCGTGGCGATGTCCGACAATTTTTTCCGCGCCGATCCACTGCTGGTGCATAAGTTCGATTCCGACGGCGATTACTTCCTCGAAATCCGCGACGTGCGCTACCAGGGCAGTCCCTATTGGCAGTATGTGATCCAGGTCCACGACCGGCCACTGGTGACGAACGTCATGCCGATGGCCCTGACGCCCGGCAAACAACGGCGCGTGGAAATGATCGGCTTCAATTTGCCGGAAAAGCGGGAGATCGAAATCGCGGTGCCAGCCGAGCTCGCCGAGGGGCCTCGATGGCTTGACCTGCCGCTAAAAAATCAGCCGGCCGATCCCGTGCCTGTCGTCATTAGCAGGCTGCCGCTGGTCGAGGCTTCGGGCAAGAACCTTTCGCGCGAAGCCGCGCAGAGCGTTACCGCCCCGGTCGGTATCAACGGCCGGATCGCAAACGATAACCAGATGCACTACTTCGCGTTCGATGCCAAGAAGGGCGAACGTTTCAACCTTACGGTGGTCGCAAGGTCGCATGAATCGGCGCTCGATCCGGTACTGTCGATCTACAACGAGAAGGGCAGCCGGCTGGTCGAGAATGACGATCATTCGATGCACCGGTTGACCAACCCCGACGCGAAGCTGGTCGATTGGTCGGCGCCAGCCGACGGACGGTACACGGTTGAGCTGCGCGATTTGCAATGGCAAGGTGGTCCACAGTTCGTGTACTTCTTGTCGATCGAGCCAAGCGAACCGGGATTCGACCTGGAAATTGATGGCGATAAAGCGATCGCCGGTCCGGGGGGTAGCGCGGTCGCCTTTGTGCGCGCCTACCGTCGTGGCGGATTTACGGGCGAGATTCAGCTTTCGGCCGGTGGCATTCCCGACGGGGTCGTTGCGCATTGTGGCCGCATCTTGGCCGGCGAGAGCGACGGCTGCATTGTGTTCGACGTGCCTGAAGCGATGAAGCCAATGGCCACGAACTTGCGAATTACTGGCACGGCGACCGATGCCTCGGGCAAGACGCTTACCGTCGTCGGACGCCCTTGGCAGGAAACCTACATTCCCGGCGGCAGCCGCGGCCTGTGGCCTGCGGAGATGTTTACGTTCGACGTCGCCGGCCCGCTTGATATCACAGCCGTGAGCATCAAACCAACCGAGATCACGCTCAAACCTGGAGAATCGAAGAAGGTTGAGGTGACAATCGTTCGGGCCAAGAATTTCAAGAAAAATGTGATTTTAGACTGTGCCTATCGCCACGGAACCGGCGGAGCCTCGGCAAGCCCGTTGCCGACCGGCGTCACGGTCGACGACAAGAAAAGCAAGCTCCAGCTGACCGGCGGGGCCACGAGCGGATACCTGACCATCACGGCTGGCAAAGATGCCAAACCGGTCGATAAACAGCAGGTAACGGTCCTGGCTGGCGTGGCAATCAATTTCGTCATGAAGATGACCTATTGCTCGCAACCATTGACGGTCACGATCAGCGAGAAATAGGCTCTGCCTGGAAGACGCCTTGAGCGTCTTGATTCGTTGCCGTTATTCGCTCACAATGCCCGGCGATGTTCGAGCAAATCGACGCCCTCAAGCGCCAGTACACCGATAAGTACGTCGTCGTCGACGACAGCCGCCCTGAGCTTGCGCGGTTTCATGGCCAAACAGGCCAGGTAAAAACCGTGAACATGAGCGGGCGGGCCCTGGTGCAGTTCGATGCGAATAACAACATTGGTTGGTACGACATCGACCTGGCCTGGTTGAAGGTGGTCGACCAGCCGTTGCCGAAGGCAGCCGCGGCCGACAAAAAGCCAGAAAAGACGAAGCCCAACCCCGAGCCGGCCGACCCGGCGCACAAGGCGCCCTCTGAGGCTGCGCGTGCCCAGGCCGCGGCAACTAAGCCGGCCGCAGCGAAGCCGGCAGCAGTGAAGCCGGCCCCAGCGAAGCCGGCAGCAGCGACCGCGGCGACGGCGAAGCCGAAAGCATCGACGGCCGACATTCTGGCGGCTGCCCGAGGCAAGTCGGCGGCAGCGCCGAGCGCCGCGCCAGCGGCAAAGCCAAAGCCTTCGACGGCCGATATTCTCGCCGCAGCGCGTGCCAAGAGCGCCGCGCCGGCGGCTGCCAAGCCCGTGGCACCTCCTCCGCCGCCTCCCGAACCTGAGCCGGAGCCAGTGGTCGCCGTAACCCCCGAGCCCGAGCCGGCCGCTGCGGCACCCGCGGAAGCACGGTCGGCGACCGGCTTTGGCGGTCCTCGGCCGACCGGCGTCGCCGAGATCATCGCCTGGTGCAAGGCGCACGATACGAAGTGAGCTTAGCGGCCGTTAGACGACCGCCACCGGATCGCCGACGCGCAGCGTCGCGATGCGCTGTTCGAGCGGAGCGCGCGTGTTCACCGCCAGCCGGTAGAAATGGTTGAACCGCTCCGCCGCCGCCCAGGCGGGCAGCGTAGCGCGCCGATGCTCGGCAAATCGTTTCGAGAAGGCAAACGTCATTTCGCCGGTCAACGAGTCGCGGGACGGGACGATGCAGCGCTGGCACGGATTCACCCCATCGAGCACCGCTTGGCCGAGGTGAATTGTGCGCGTTTCACCGATGGGGCCGTACAAGCGGTCTTCCCAAAATGGTTCGACCCCGGCTAGCTCGACATTGGCCCGAAACCTGCGCCGGGCCTCGTCAACCGCGACCCCCGGAAACCACGAGGCGACCAGCTCCAAGGTAGCCGTGCTGACGATGGTCGGGCCTGGCGAATCGAGGTCGTCGGGAATCCCGGTCTGGGCGTTCTCGACCAGCACGCAAGCGAAGCCAAAGTACTGGGACAACCATCGTTCGATCGCTTGACGTTCGTCGGCGAGCGAGAACACCTGCGCCGCAAAGCGTGCACCGGCGGCCAGCGTCACGCGTTCGAAGGCATCGTCGTACGTCGCCGAGATAGGATGGATCGCGGCGGTTCGCTTCGCATTGACGACTTCGCCGCTGGCGTCGCAGATCGCCCAACGGCGATCGAATTCGAGATTGCCGGCGCGCAGTATTTTTGCGGTTTCGACCGACTTTCCCGGCAGCGACTTGATCGGGTAAATCCAAAGCGATCCGATCGAAGACATCAATGCATCCTGCAGATCGTCGGCGCAAGGCTAATCGAGCAAGTATGGCTTTCGTGGCTCGGCGCCGTCGGCCGATTCGGTGCTCTCCCATTCGCGCCGGAGTTCGCCCAGACCGTAGGCGCACAACTCGAACTCGTGGCTTAACCGCTCGAGCACGGCGCTTTGTTCGGCATTGTCCTCGTTGCGCAGCGTGCTGGCGATGTAATACGATCGCTTTCCCTGCTGGCAATAATCGATGAAAAAGTCCATTTGCGCCCGCTGCTTCTGATTCTTCAGCGACTCTGGGAACACGCCAGTCCAAAAGAGGGCGTAATCGCCGATATGCCGATGGACCTCGCGCTGCGGATCGCCGCGTCGGGCCTCGGCCTCGATCAGCATCTCGGCGAGCTCGTGTAGCCGGCGTCCCGAAGGATTACGGATCTTGTAGACTCCGTCCGAGTGAACGAAACGGGTCAACAGCTCGGCGATGTACTCGACCAACGGAGGATCGGCGATGCCGAGCTTCGTTTGGAAGGTGTACTCGGCCAAACCGGTAAAGAACCGGTGCAGCGGCGTCTGGCTTCGACTGGCATCCATCGTTGCGGCTCTCGCAAAGACGGCGCGGATGCAATTGGCGCGCCGACCACGGCTCGCCAATGAAAGTCTATGCACGCTTTTTGGCGCGGGTCAAGCCCGGTTTACTTGAGTGCCGCGACCAACTGCGCCACAAAGTCGCCAATGCCGCGCAGAACCTCATCGCGGTTGCCCTGGTTCGCTCCAGCCATCCGGCGCACGATGGCCGAACCGACGATCAACCCGTCGGCAACCGGGGCCAGCCGCTTCAAATGCTCGGGGGTGCTGATGCCGAAGCCGATGCACACCGGCAGCGGCGTCCGCTCGCGAAGCCACGACACGCTATCGACCAGCTCGGCGGGCAGTTCGGTTCGCTCGCCGGTAATGCCGGTGATCGAGACGTAATACACGAACCCGGTCGACGACTCGGCAATCTGTAAGGCGCGATCGCGCGGCGTGGTGGGGGTGATGAGCTGGATGAGACTGAAATCGGCGTCCCGGCAAAGCCGCGACATTTCACCCGCTTCCTCCACCAGCAAATCGGGCACAATCGTCCCGGCGAATCCGGCGGCCTGGGCGTCGGCAATGTACTGCCGCAGACCATGACGGAAGATGATTGCATAGCTGGCCATCGTCACGACCGGTGCGGCCAGCGTTGGCAGTCGGCGACGCCCCATCTCGAAGATCTGCGCGAGCTTGATCTTGTGCGCCAGGGCCCGCGTGTAGGACGCCTGGATCACCGGTCCGTCGGCGATCGGGTCGCTGTACGGAATGCCCAACTCGCAAAGGTTTGCGCCGCGCTCGACCATCGCTTTCAGCACGGCGGCGGTGAAGTCCAGGTCGGGATCACCGGCCGTAACGAACGGCATCAAGGCCTTTCGTTTTTCGCGGCGAAGCTGCTGGAACAAGGTATCGATCGCGGACATCTGATCATCCGACCGTTAGATTAAAGTTTCAGATCGTCTCGCCACGCAGCCGTGCGATTTCGAACGCGTCCTTATCGCCGCGTCCAGACAAGCACACGACGACCACCTCGTCGGGGCGGCGCGTCTTGGCGAGCTCAACCGCCTTGGCGACGGCGTGCGAGCTTTCCAACGCCGGCAAGATGCCTTCGCTGCGCGCGAGCAGGTCGAACACCTTGAGCGCTTCGTCGTCGCGGCAATAGGTGTATCGCACCCGGCCGGTGTCTTTCCAGTAGCTGTGTTCGGGACCAACCCCCGGATAATCGAGCCCCGCCGAGACCGAGTGCACCTCGCACGTTTGCCCGTCTTCGTCTTGCATCACATAACTGAACGACCCGTGCAGCACGCCGGGTCTGCCGTAGGTCAGTGGTGACGCATGATCGCCGGCCTGGCTTGATCGGCCCCCCGCCTCGACTCCCAGCAGTTCAACCGATTCGTGCTCGATCAACGGGTAGAACATGCCGGCGGCATTGCTGCCTCCACCTACCGCGGCGACCGCGACGTCGGGCAGTCGGCCCAGCTTGGCGCGGCATTGCTCGATCGTCTCGCGACCGATGACCGATTGAAAGTCGCGCACGATGCGCGGAAACGGATGCGGTCCAACCACCGAGCCCAAGATGTAGTGGGTCGTTTCCACCGAGCTCATCCAATCGCGCATCGCCTCGTTGATTGCGTCGCGCAGCGTGCGGCTGCCGGTGGTCACCGGCCTGACCTCGGCGCCCATCAGCCGCATGCTGAAGACGTTTGGCTTCTGGCGGCGAATGTCCTCCTCGCCCATGTACACGACACAGTCGAGCCCGAAATGGGCGCAGGCCGTAGCGGTCGCCACGCCATGCTGCCCAGCGCCGGTTTCGGCAATCACGCGCCGCTTGCCCATCCGCATGGTCAGCAAGGCCTGGCCGAGGGTGTTGTTGATCTTGTGGGCGCCGGTGTGGTTCAGATCCTCACGCTTGAGGTAAATCTGGGCCCCCCCCGCCAGTTCGCTGAGGCGGCGAGCGTGAAACAACGGTGAGGGACGGCCGACGTAATCGCGATACAAACTGTCGAGCTCAACGGTAAATGCCGGATCGGCGATCGCTGCCGAATACGCGGTTGAAAGCTCGTCGAGTGCCCGGGTTAGCGTTTCGGGGACGTATCGGCCGCCGAACGGGCCGAATCGGCCGGCGGAATCAGGTACTTGGGCACTTGCATGCATGGATCACGCCATCGAGCAGGGCGGACAAGGCAGGGAAACTTTGATTGTCGATCCACACCGGCAACGAATCAAGCCTGCGATTCTCGATTGCAGGTCGACAGGGTGCCTATCGAGCTAGTACAACATGATGTCCCGAAGTGCGCAGGGTTGCCTGCATTGCGAAAATAGTGATGGGCGTCGAACGTTTTGCCGCCATGCGGTCTGGCTCGTCGGCAGATCGACGACCGGCAAAATGCGGCGCCAAAGGAGACGAACCGACAAGCACCGTCGCCAACGTAAACAATTCGGACAATTTGACAACTCGATTAGGCGCTCCGCCCCAGGCGGGCAAGGCACGACATGAATCCCAACGAACTGCTTCGCATCATTGACGCGATCCATCGCGACAAGAACATCGACAAGGAAATCATCT
>DASZPI010000698.1:0-4052 GCA_035550355.1 Pirellulales bacterium | reverse complement strand
GCAGCGCCGGCGGTTGCCCGGCCGAGATTGCCCGGCGGATCGCGCAGCGCACCGGTCGCAGCGTCGAGACGATCCGTTACACGATCAAGGCCTTCGACGCGCAGCACCCGGACCTGGCGATCTTCCCCGAGAGCAACGGTCCGTTGTCGGCCGCGGCGCGGAAGAAGGTGTACCAGATGTATCGTCGCGGCGTGTCGGTCGACGCGCTGGCGAAGCGGTACTGCCGCACGAAGACCAGCATCTACCGGGTGATCAACGAGATGCGGGCCGCCCGCATCATGGAATTGCCGTTGGACTACATGATGAACGACTCGTTCAGCAAGGCCAACGCCGATGCCGTGATCCTGGGTCCGGCGCCGCAATTGGCCCCGGCCAAGAAGGCCCGCGCCCCGTCGGGTTTGCCGCCGTATCTGGCAAGCCTGTACGAGGTGCCGCTGCTCACGCGCGAAGACGAGGTGTACTTCTTCCGGAAGTTCAACTACCTGAAATACAAAGCGGCGAAGCTGCGCGAGCGGCTCGACCCGGCCCATGCCCGCTCGAGCGACATGGACCAGATCGAACGCCTGTACGAAGAGGCGGTGGCCACAAAGAACCAGATCATCCGTGCGAACCTGCGGCTGGTGGTTTCGATCGCCAAGCGGCACGTCGGCCCGGTGGACAACTTCTTCGAGCTGGTGAGCGACGGCAACATGTCGTTGATTCGCGCGGTCGAGAAGTTCGACTTCGGCCGGGGCAACAAGTTCAGCACGTATGCTAGCTGGGCGATCATGAAGAACTTCGCCCGGACGATTCCCGACGAACTGCGCCGCCGCGATCGCTTCCGCACGAGCACCGACGAAATGTTCAGCTCGACCGAAGACGACCGCAGCGACCAGTACGAGCAGGAAGTCGCCCAGTTGCAGCGCGAAGAGCAGATCGGCAAGATCCTGGAACGCCTGGATGACCGCGAGCAGCGGATCATCATGCGTCGGTTCGGCCTGACCCAGGGTCAAGAGCCGCTCACGCTCAAGGAGGTCGGGGCCGAGATGGGAGTCACCAAGGAGCGTGTCCGCCAGATCGAAGCCCGGGCCTTAAGCAAGCTGCGCAAGGCCGCCGAGGAAGAGCGGATCGACGTTCCGGGGCTGTAAACCGCCGCACGATGGCCAATCGTTAGCCCCTGGCGAGTTGCCGGGGGCTAACGTTGCGCTTTTCGCGACGGTTTTTTCTCCGCCCGTCCTTGCGTGCCGAAGCCGCTTCGCTATATTTAGTGGTTTTCGTGGCGGTCCTGGTGGGCGCTAGCGTAGCTCAACTGGCAGAGCAGCTGATTTGTAATCAGCAGGTTGTGGGTTCAAGTCCCTCCGCTAGCTCGTCGAAGCGCGCGGTGGCTCGGGTTCGGTTGCGGATGTTCATCAGGCTCCCGGCATGAGGTTGCCGACGAAATTCATCGACCGAGCACGGCGACCCCGTTGCGCGAACCGGAAAGCCCTGTTGCGCGAACCGGAAAGTCGGGCAATCGCGTCCCTGTAAAACAGAGTTGTTGGAGAGTTGGTTTCGGCGGAGGTGGGACGCCGATTGACTGGCGAAAGGTTGGGTGAAGTCGAGCGAACAGCGGGGGGTTTCCCGAGCGGTCAAAGGGGTCAGACTGTAAATCTGATGGCTATGCCTTCACAGGTTCGAATCCTGTACCCCCCAGTGAACGAGCAATGACGAATGACGAATGTCTAATGACGAACGCCGCCGTCCTCAGACATTCGTCATTAGAAATTTAGACATTTACCCCTTGCGGGTGTAGCTCAATGGTAGAGCAATAGCCTTCCAAGCTGAAGACGAGGGTTCGATTCCCTTCACCCGCTTACTGGTCAGTGGTCCGTTGTCCGTTGTCCATTGTGGGGAAAGGTTGTGGGGAAAAGGTTGAGCAGTTTGAAATCACAACGGACGACAGGCAACTGACCACGGACAGCCAAGGCTGCTGTAGCTCAGTTGGTAGAGCACTTCCTTGGTAAGGAAGAGGTCATGGGTTCAAGTCCCATCAGCAGCTTTTGAATCGGTAGCTTTTGAGTCGGTTTTTTGAAACGGTTTGCGGTTCGGTTGCGGCAGTCAGCGGGGTCGGTGGGCCGCCGGTATTGCGATTTAACTTTCACACACCCGCGAGCGCGGGAACTTACGAGTAGGGAGAGATAATGGCGAAGGCAAATTTTGAACGGACGAAGCCTCACGTCAACGTCGGCACCATTGGCCACATTGACCACGGCAAGACCACGACGACCGCGGCGATCCTTGCCGTGCAGGCTGCCAAGGGCTTGGCTCAAACCAAGTCGTATTCGGATATCGCCAAGGGCGGCACCGTGCGCGACGAAACCAAGACGGTGACGATCGCCGTCAGCCACGTCGAGTACGAGACCGCGAAGCGTCACTACGCACACATCGACTGTCCGGGTCACGCCGACTTCATCAAGAACATGATTACCGGCGCCGCCCAGATGGACGGCGCGATCCTCGTGGTGTCGGCCGCCGACGGTCCGATGCCGCAAACCCGCGAGCACATCCTGCTGGCCCGCCAGGTCGGTGTGCCGGCGTTGGTCGTGTTCTTGAACAAGTGCGACCTGGTCGACGACCCCGAGTTGCTCGAGTTGGTGGAAATGGAGCTCCGGGAGCTGCTCACGCACTATGGCTTCCCGGGCGATGAGATTCCGATCATCCGCGGCGCGTCGAAGCCGGCGCTCGATCATCCGGCCGACCCGAAGGCCAGCAAGTGCATTAGCGACCTGATGGACGCGATCGACAGCTACATCCCCGAGCCGGTCCGCGAAATCGACAAGCCGTTCCTGATGGCGGTCGAAGACGTGTTCAGCATCGAAGGCCGCGGCACCGTAGCCACCGGTCGTATCGAGCGCGGGATCTGCAAGGTCGGCGACGAAATCGCGATCATCGGCCTGACCAAGGAGCCGCGCAAGACGACCGTCACGGGCGTCGAAATGTTCAACAAGTCGCTGGACCAAGGTCAGGCGGGCGACAACGTCGGCTGCCTGCTGCGTGGTCTGAAGCGCGAGGACATTGAGCGTGGCCAGGTGTTGGCCAAGCCCGGCAGCATCACGCCGCACACCAAGTTTGAGGCCGAGGTGTACGTGTTGAGCAAAGAGGAAGGTGGTCGGCACACGCCGTTCTTCAGCGGCTACCGTCCGCAGTTCTACTTCCGCACGACCGACGTCACCGGCACGGCCAACCTGATGGGCGATGCCGAGATGTGCATGCCAGGCGACAACGCCAAGCTAAGCATCGAGCTGATCAGCCCGATCGCCATGGACGACGGCGTGCGCTTCGCCATCCGCGAAGGTGGCAAGACCGTGGGGTCGGGAGTCGTGACAAAGATTATCGAGTAGTTGCTGGTAGCTAGTTGCTAGTAACGAGCTGCTAGCAACTAGCTGCTTTTCCCACACAGGGGTGTAGCTCAATTGGCAGAGCAGCCGTCTCCAAAGCGGCAGGTTGGGGGTTCGATTCCCTCCGCCCCTGCCATGTATACGTGGCAGTCGGAAGTGTGTTGGTCGGAAGTGGGTAGGTGGTTTGGTTGGTTTGGCTGAATGGATGCAGCGTTGTTTGGCCCCGAAGGGATGCCTAGGAAGCCGGTTGACGCCGGGCGACTGTAATGACCGCGATTGATAAACCTGAACCTCCCGGAACACGTCGAGTCGTCAAAGACGGGGGCGGTGACTGGATCGGAGGGCTGTTTAGCGCCCATGCGTACAAGCGCAGCCAGGGGCGCATCGCGCGTCAGTCGACGTTCGGCGCGTTGTTTGTGCTGTTCGCGTTCGGCGCGTGGTCGCTGTACGGGTACCTGGTGAACCAGATGGGTACCGCCACGGCGGCGGGCGCGTCGGCGGGGCTGTTGTTGGTTGTTATGTGGCTGAGTTACCGGCTGATCAACCTGCCTCGGTTCGCCGACTTTTTGATCAGCGTTGAAGCAGAGATGAACAAGGTTTCGTGGCCCACCCGCACCGAGCTGTTTCGCAGCTCGGTCGTGGTGATCGTGACGATCTTCGGGCTGGCAATCTTGTTGTTCGTGTACGACTTGGTTT
>DASZPI010000697.1:0-2233 GCA_035550355.1 Pirellulales bacterium | reverse complement strand
CGCGGTGCTTGCGCCGGCGGCGGCCGAACGGGTCGTGTGGCCCGAATTGTGGAGTTTTCCGGCCGCCCCAATTGTCGCCCATGAAGCCGCTCGTCTCGCTCTCGAGATGAACCGCGACAATTTCGGGGATCAGTCGCCGCTTGCCGCGCGGCCACTGCAGCGAGAACTGCACGTCGGTACGCTCGGCCGTCGAGTGGTGCAGCGGATAGCGCCGCTTCGTCTGGCTGTGCCATAGCTGGAAAAAGCCGATCGGTATGTAGCCGCCGTACTCCGGGATCGCGAGGCGAGCGCCCATCGGCCAGGGCGGCGGCAGGACAAAGCAGTTGCGCGTGTGCTGGCGCGTCGAGCCCTTGTGCTGCGGCGCGGTGATGAATCTGCGCCACGCCCCCCAGGAGTTGCACATCATGCGATCGCAGCCGTAGATGCACTCGGGATCGAGCGGTAGATCGTTGAGAATTTGCCGAGTCATCGGCGGGAGCCAAATATCGGCGTCGAGGTGCAAACACCAGCCGGTGCTGCGCAGGAACGCCAGACCGAAATCGATCGCCCTGGCCTTGGCGAACTCGCCCCCGTGATACATCAGGTCCGTCGGCCGGCATTCCACGCCCATGTGGGCGCACAGCTCCTGCGTCTCGACGTCCTCGTAACTCGTCACGACGAGCATCCGATCGACGAGGGTCAACGTATGCGGGAGCGTTTCGGCGAGAAAATCCGAGTAATCGACGCAGACAGTGACGGCTTCGAGCAGTTGACGCATTCAGATCACCAGGGGCAAGATTTCTTCGACGAGGCGGATCAGCTCGGCGCGGTGGTTCCAGACCCATTCACCACATAGCCGGCAGAACTCAACGAACGACACGACCTTCGGACCGATTTCAGCTTTGCAGCATTCCGCCACGCGGACAGTCAGCCCGGCCAGTGCATCACGATCCCGCAGGATCGGCTGCAGCTTGGCGATCGTCCTCTCGTCCCCTTCCAGGATCTGCCGAAGCACACCACGCAACACTGAGCGGATCAGCGGCCGGTGCTTGACGCCTAGCTGCTCGGCAATGTCGTCAGCTTCGACGTTCAACGGTCCGTGGTCTTCCATCCCGTCGTTCCTTACGCTTTCGGTTTCACCAGGTCGATCACCTCGTCGACCTTGCGGTGCAAGCTCTCGTGGTGTGCGCTCAATGCCTGGCTCATCGTGTCGAGCGTCTTGGCGTGCGTGTTGAGCGCGACCGTCTGCTTGCGCGCATGCACGCGGAGAGTTTTCATCGTCTTGCGGTGTTCTTTTGCCGTGGGCTTAACCACGTCGCCGTAGAACGCGCGAGATCCTTTGATTGCCAAGAGCACGATCACAGCGGCCAGTCCGATGAAGAGCACCATGCCGGTGCCCTGCGTAAACAGCCAGTGTGCGGCGGCTTCGTAGACGCCTTCGTGAGCTGAGGGAGTCGCTTCGACAGGATTCATACCCTATCTATGCGCTCGATGTTTAGAACAAATGCCGCATCAGTGCGGCCTTCGTGAACACGTCGAGGTGAGACAGCCAGTTCGCGACGGCCGCAGCTACTGCGCCGGCGCCAACGAGCATGCCGGCAGCGAACACTTCCAGCGACCGCAGTACACTCATAAGGCTATCATTTCCCGAACAAACGGCCGAGAAAGCCAGCGGGTTGCGGCGCGGCACACACTCCGCCTGGGCAGCCGGCGGCTTCCTTGCCGGGCCTCGTGCCGCTTCCGGCTGCCTGGGCGTGCGTGGCACTCCACCATTCGTCGAAGCTGATCCACTCGTCGCCGTCCCATGCCTCGCATTCGCCGTTGACATAGCGATAGAAAACGTTGTCGGCAGCCGACCATGCGACGGCGCTGATGTCACGCTCGGACACCTCGGGGGCAGCGATAACGAACGTGGTGGGCGCTTCGGCGCGCACGGTATCCTCGTACAGCGTGCGGCTCGTCAGATACACCGTCGGGACCGACAGCAGAGCGACGAGCAGCACCAATAGCGCTGGCTGAGACTTCGACGGGCGTTTGTGACTCATGGCTTAGGCAACCGACGGGGTGACTTGGCGAAGCATGAAGCCGCTGCTGGGCGTGCCGTGGCCCTCGCGGTAGACGTTGAATCCGCTGAACCCGAGATCGTTTTTAGCGCCCCAGTCGCCCCAGCTATTCCGGGGACGCAGGCCGAAGCTGTTCGCCTCGATTTCGACCAGATCGCACATGCACATGACATGACACATCCAGTCATACG
>DASZPI010000696.1:0-7005 GCA_035550355.1 Pirellulales bacterium | reverse complement strand
AATGCGATTCCAGGCGTTCATCGTTGCCACGATGAACGTCAGATCGACGAGATCTTTGTCGGAAAAGTGTTGCTTCGCCTGCTCGAACAGGTCGTCGGGAACCCGTGTCTCGGCCACCCGCGTCACCGATTCGGCCCAGGCCAGGGCTGCGCGTTCGCGATCGTCGTACAGCGTGGTCTCGCGCCACGCCGGTAAACAATCGAGCCGCTGCTGAGATTCGCCCGCCTTGCGAGCCTGCTGCGAATGCAAGTCCACGCAGTATGCACAGCCGTTGATTTGCGAGACCCGCAGCTCGACGAGCGCCCGCAGTCGTGGCTCGATTGCGGTCGAGGCCAGGTACGTGCTAGACGCCGTCAGCGCCTTAACGGCATCGGGAGCGACGTGAGTGTAGGCAAGGCGCAGTGCCATATCGCTTGGAATCGCTCACGGTTCGCGGCGCTTGATCATCGTGATTTCGTTGCCCGTGGCGTTGTGGTGCACGTCGTCCATGAAGGTGCGCACCAGCAGCAGACCTCGGCCACAAACGCGCTCCAGGTTCGCCGGGTCGGTGGGATCGGGCAGCCGCGAAGGGTCGAACCCTTCGCCCTCGTCGCGGAGCACGTACGTCACATCATCGCTGGTCACTTTGATGCGCACGTGGACGCGCCGATCGCGGTAAGGCGGCTGCGTGCGGCGCTCTTGGGCGAGTCGCTGATACTCGCGTTCGTCGCGTTCGCGCAGCTCGGATTTCAGTCCCAGGTTGCCGTGGTGGATGGCATTGACCAGCGCCTCGTGCAGGGCAATGCCCAGCCGCGTGAGCGCTGTCTCGTCGCACAACCGCACGCGCAGCAGGTCTTGTCGCACCTGGTCGACCAGCGGCGGAATGAGCGTGATGTCGTTCTCGAGCGAGAACCGCCATTCGGTTTCGGCCAGGCATTCGAGCACCCGCTCGTGGCGGCGATCGGCGCGAGCGACCGCCAGTACGCTGTCGATCGTCTCGCGCAGCTCGTCGGCAAGCCGCGATTTCGACAAGTAGCTTGCCGCGCCCATCTTCAACGCCTGGATCGCGAGTTCCTCGCTACCTTGCGCGGTCATGACGATCACCGGCACCGTCGGATGCTTCTGACGAATGGCGACGACCAGCTCCAGGCCCGACATGCGCGGCATTTGCAGGTCGGTGACCACGATATCGGGCGCGTGGCGCGCCATGCTTTCCAGCGCGTCGATGCCGTCGGTGGCGTAATCGATGCTCGACGAGTAGCTGCGCTCGAGCACACCGCCTGCCAGCTTGCGGTCGACGGCCGAATCGTCGACGACGAGCACCTTGGTCATTGCGCCCTGCTCCTATCGCTGCGAATCGCTGGTACGGCCGCCCATGCTGAGAAATGCGAGCTCAAACGTCGAACGAAGCGAGCGCTTCCACAAGTCGGTCGAGCTCGGCGTCGAGCGCGTCGCGTGCGTCCGGAATGTCGTCAAAGCTACCATCCCGCGCCAGAGTTTCCAACCGTAAAGCCGCTTCGAACGCCTGCTTGGCAACGAAGTTGCCGACAGCCCCTTTCAGCGTGTGGGCTGCCAGCCGCAGCGCCGCCGTGTCGCGCGTGTCGATCGACTGCCGGATCGCTCCGCGTAGTTTGGGGCACTCGGCCAGCAGCACGTCCTTCATTTCGGCCAACAGCATCCGGTCGCCGTTCAGCCGCGCCAGCGCGGCCGACCAGTCGATCACGTCGGCCGAACCGTTGCGCGCCGGGGATCCGTCGCCGCACTCGGCCTTGATTTCAAAGCCTTCCTCGATCGCATCGAACAGCTCCTTGGGGCGGACCGGCTTGGTGATGTAGTCGTCCATGCCGGCATTCAGGCAGCGCTCGCGGTCGCCTTGCATCGCGTGCGCGGTCATGGCGACAATTTTCATGTGTGAGTCGCCGTCGGATTCGCGCCGGCGGATCGCCTCGGTTGCCGCAAAGCCGTCCATCACCGGCATCTGCACGTCCATCAACACCACGTCGAATGATTCTCGCCCCAGGATGTCGAGCGCCTCGCGACCGTCGTTGGCCACCACCACCTGGTGGCCACGCTTTTCGAGCAGCCGCATGGCGACGATTTGATTCACCAGGCTGTCTTCGACGAGCAGGATTCGCAGGCTGGGAATCTCAGCGCACGGTTCGAAGTCCTCGCCGGGCGCGCGCTGCAAGCCGTGCAACCGCGTCGCCAGCAGGTCGAACAGCTCGGACGACTTGATCGGCTTGATCAGATAATTGGGCAGCAGCTGATCGCGGCAGCGCGCCATGTCGGCCAATTGGTTGCCGGGGGCGAGCATCATCACCATATCGTTTGGCTCGACGCCGCGGCCCATCAGTGCGTGTGCCAGGCCAAAACCATCGCCTGCCGGCATGTGCGCGTCGATGATGTAAAAATCAAAGCCGTCGGGATTCTGCTCGCAGGCGCTCAGCGCTTCGGCAGCGCTGGCAGCCAGCACGTTGCGAACACGCCAGGCGTCGAAGATTTCTTTGAGCACTTGGCGCTGGGCGGGGTTGTCGTCGACGATCAGAATGTTGAGCTGCTCGGCATCGATGACCGGCTGGTCGTCGCAGATTTCCCGCTCGCCGACCCGTTCGAACTGCGAGGCGAAATAGAACGTGCTGCCGCGGCCGAGCTCGCTTTTGACGTCGAGCGTGCCTCCCATCAACTCGACCAGCTTGCTGGAAATGCTCAGGCCCAGGCCCGTGCCGCCATATTTCCGCGTCGTCGAGCTGTCGGCCTGTTCGAACGGCAGAAAGATCGGACGCTGCTTCTCGGGGGCAATGCCAACGCCGGTGTCGCGGACCGAAAAATGCAAAGTGCAGCATGCAGGATGCACATCGGACGGGCCAGGCGGCAGGCTGCGTTCCGCATTCAGCACTTCGACCACGATCTCGCCGCGCTCGGTGAACTTGATCGCGTTGCCGATCAGGTTCACCAGCACTTGCCGCAGCCGGCCAGCATCGCCGATCAAGGCATCGGGGACGTCGGGGGCGATATGGCAGACCAGCTCGATTTGCGGAGTCCGTAGCCTGACGCCGAGCAATTTCATGATGTCGCCCAACGTCTCGCGCAACCGGAATGGATGCCGGTCAAGCTCGAGCCGGCCGGCCTCGATCTTGGAGAAGTCGAGCACGTCGTTGATCACGCTTAATAGCGCGTCGGCGCTTTCGCGCACGATGGTCAGGTAAGCACGCTGCTCGCTGGACATCGGCGTGTCGAGCAGCAGCTCGGCCATGCCGATGATGCCGTTCATCGGCGTGCGAATCTCATGGCTCATGTTGGCCAGGAACGCGCTCTTGGCGCGGCTGGCGGCCTCGGCCTCCTCGCGGGCCTGGCGCAGCGCCGTCTCGGTGCGCTTCAGCGTGCTGATGTCCCAGCTCATGCCTTGCGTGCCGATGATCCGTCCTTGGCTATCGAAAATCGGCGCCTTGAAGACCTGAATGTAGATCTCCTGCCCGTCAGCCCGGCGGTAGCGCTCGACGTCCTGAAACACTTCGCCGGTTGAAATCACGTGTTCGTCATCGTGACGGTACTTGGTAGCCAGCTCGAACGTGTGAAGCTCGAAGTCGGTCTTGCCCAGGATGTCGTCGAGCGCCAGCTGACGCGCTTCGCAGAGCCGATCGTTGGCGAATGTGAAGCGCCCTTCGAGGTCTTTGTTCCAAATCGTCAACGGCAGGCTGTTGACCAACAGCGAGTAGCGCACCTCGGCGCGGCGCAACGCCTCGGCGGCCCGGCGCGCTTCGGTCACGTCGCGGAACACCACCACGCCACCGACCAGCCGGTCCATCTCGTCGATCAGGGGGCGCCCCGTGCAGCTCAGCCACACGGCATGATCCATGTCGGGTCGCGAGACGTAGATCTCGAACGAGTCGGTCGGATCGCCGTTCAGCGCGCGAACCAGTGGCAGCTCTTCGACCGGCAGCGGGGTGACCTGGTCGGACTTGTACAGGCCGTACGCATCGGGCCAGTGATCGGGCGGGTCGTCGAGCGGCCCCAGGCCGAGAATTTTTCGGCCGGCGGAATTGAAGCTGAGAAACTTGCCCTGGTCGTCGCACACGGCGACGCCGTCGGCCATGCTGTTCAGGATCGATTCCAGGATCCGCGTCTTGTTGCCCAGCTCGTCCTGCGATTTGGTCAACTTTGCCGTGCGTTCGGCCACGCGGCGTTCGAGCAACGCATAGCTCGACGTCAGCTCCTCGGTCATGCGGTTGAACGCGGTCGCCAAAGCGCCCAGCTCGTCGCGCGAAGGAATTTCGACGCGCGTGGCCAGCGCTCCCAAGGCGACCGCGTCGCTGGCCCGCGCCAGCGAGACGATCGGCCGAGTAAAGCTGCGGGCGAGCAGGTACGACGTGAACCCTCCCGCGACGAGTACGGCGACCAGCAGCAGCGCCAACAGGCCTCGCAGCCGATCGATGGGCTGATACGCCTCGGCGACATCGATCTTAGCGACGACCCCCCAGCCATCGTGACCCACCGGGCGATGCGCGGCCAAAACCGGAATGCCGCGTGAATCGGTCGTGGTGGCGAAGCCAGATTCGGCAAGCGTGGCCAACTCGACCGCTGGGGCCTTGTTCAACGCCAGCGTCGATGCCGTTGCGTTGGCAATCGTGTAGAGCTGATCGTCGCGGCGCAAGGCTAAAATGACTTCGCCGGTTTGTTCCAACTCGGTGCGGTCGTCGATGATCTCGATCAACGGGCTGGCATCGAGCTGCATGAGCAGCGTGCCCAAACGTGTGCCGTCGCGGCGATGGATCACCGCCGACACCCACGACAGGAACTTGTCGCCCTGCTGCTCGGGAAACGTCATGCGTCCCTGGTCGGTCGCAGTTAGAAACGCCGGATGCCGGTCCAGGTCACGATGTACATGCTCGGGCTCGCTCGAGGCGACCACCCGACCCGAGTTGTCGAGAATATCGATCGAAAGCACGCGCGGCAGGCTGTCGCGAAGCTCGGCGAGGGCGGTAATCTGTTCTTGGGGGTCGTCGTTGCGAAAACGTCGCAGCGCTTCGGGATCGCCCAGGGCACGGCGCGGCCGGTACATGCCCGACATGTAGCGGGCGCGATCTTCCTGCTGATGCACATAGGCCAACACGGCGGCCTGTCGGCTGACCGCAATGACGTTCAGCCGGTCGCGAATCTGGTCGACCACCGCATCGCGGGTGAACCGGTAGCCCACGCCGCCCAAGATCCCGGCCGTCAAAGCAACGAGCACCGCCACGAAGACCGTCAGCTTCAGGACGATCGAGCGTGAAAATGGCCCGGCAGTGGATGCAACACTCAGCCGAATCAAGCCTTCCTCCCACCTGCGCGCTCCGACGGAAATTGCCGCGGAGCGGGGGCTTTGCCCTACTAGCCCATTGTAGCTCGACCGGCCGTGCAAGGCAGGGACTCGAATGACCGGGCCCGCACGAGGTCGGGGGCGATCGCTGGGTCTGGGGCGAGGCGCATGAGCCCCTAGCCCCTTGCCGCTGCCCCCCTCATAATTACCGATTCCCTTTCGAGCGTCCCAATCTGATATCCCGAGGCCGATCGCGCATGGACGGAAAGCTCAAGTATACCGGCATCACGTTCGACGACGTCCTGCTCGAGCCACGCTACAGCGAAGTGGTCCCCTCGGAGGTCGACGTGTCGACGCAGCTCACCCGGCGGATCAAGCTCCACATTCCGCTGATCAGTTCGCCGATGGACACGGTGACCGAGGCCGAGATGGCGATCGCCTTGGCCCAGGAAGGGGGCCTGGGGGTGATTCACAAGAACATGTCGATCGACCGCCAGACCGAAGAGGTCGACAAGGTGAAGCGCAGCGCCAACGGCATTATTGTCGATCCTGTAACGTTGCCGGCCGACGCCACGGTACGCCGCGCTCGCGAGGTGATGGCTCAGCACAATGTTTCGGGCGTGCCAATCGTCGGCCCCACTGGGCGGCTCGAAGGCATTCTCACCCGCCGCGATCTACGCTTTCTCGAGAGCAACGACATCCCCGTATCCGAGGTGATGACGCGCGAGCACCTGGTCACCGCGCAGGGGACTGTAACGCTTGAGGAAGCTGAGAAGATTTTGATGGTAAATAAGGTCGAGAAACTTTTGCTGGTTGACGAAAATTATCTGCTGACCGGACTGATTACGATCAAAGACATCGACAAGATGCGTAAGTTCCCGCATGCCTGTAAAGACAGGCAAGGCAGGTTGCGTGTCGGTGCGGCGGTCGGCGTGCAGGAATTTGAGCGCGTCGAGGGGCTGCTGGCAAAGGGAGTCGATGTGCTGGTGGTCGACAGTGCCCACGGGCACAGCGCCAACGTGATCGAGACGGTCCGAACGATCAAGAAACGATGGGATATTGACGTCGTCGCCGGGAACGTGGCGACCAAGGAGGGTTGCGAGGATTTGGTCCGAGCGGGTGCCGACGCGGTGAAAGTCGGCATCGGGCCCGGGTCGATCTGCACGACACGAATCATTTCGGGCGTGGGAGTTCCGCAGGTCACGGCGATCTTCCAGGCTTCCGAGGCGGCCAAGAGCGCCGGCATACCGATCATCGCCGACGGCGGCATCCGGTACTCGGGAGACTTGACGAAGGCGATTGCGGCCGGTGCTCACGCCGTGATGATTGGCGGCCTGTTCGCAGGATTGGCCGAGAGCCCCGGCGAGCAGATCCTTTATCAGGGTCGCACGTTCAAGGTATATCGCGGCATGGGTTCGATGGGGGCGATGGTCAAGGGTTCCAGCGAACGTTACCGGCAGGGGAAAGAACGAGTCTCGGACAAATTGGTGCCCGAGGGTGTCGAGGGGCGCGTGCCGTTCCGAGGACCCTTGAGCATGTTCGTGTACCAGTTGGTTGGCGGGTTGCGGGCCGGCATGGGGTATTGCGGTTCGCGGAACATTGAGCAATTGCGGACGGATTCGCGGTTCATTCAAGTTTCAGCAGCCAGCGTGCGAGAGAGCCATCCACATGACATCGCCATTACGCAGGAATCGCCCAACTACACGACCGATCACGCGCAGGACGCCTCG
>DASZPI010000695.1:0-1819 GCA_035550355.1 Pirellulales bacterium | reverse complement strand
GTGTTCGCCGAACGCGCCGGCTTCGGCGGAGCCTTGCGCGGCTCGAAATCGCCGGCCGTGAGCCCCGTGTTCAGCGACAGTTTGCGATACGTGTACTCTTCGAGCAGCACCGGCGGACCGCCGCGCTTCTCGGGCCAGGTGTACGCCTCCCAGCGGATCGGCAGCTCGAGCTCGTGATCGAAGTAAGCGCGCGTCACATGGAAGCGAAAGTCGCGCCGCACTTCGGGATGGCGGACCTCGATACACAGGCACGACCGTCCGTCCACCTTCACGTCGCGATACACCTTTACCACGCTTTCGCCGCGCGTGATGTCATGCTGGTAGTCGGTCATCAAATCGGCCACCAGGCGATGAACACCATAGTCGTTCAACGCATGCCGGCTGCGCCCCAGCAGGCGCGGATCGTCGAGCGGCAGCGACTCGTTGCCCACGAACCGGGCGCGCATGCCGGAGCTGGTGACCAGTGCGGTGCGCGCGTCGCGCTGGGCGCTGTACAACACTTCGCGTCCGCGCGGCAGAGTTGGTCCCATGCACTGGGCGCGAATCGCCAACGGCTCGAGCCGCACTTTCAGGGCAATCGTCTCGGGTTCGCCGAGCTTGCCCGCGACATGCTCGCGGCGAATGAACAGGCATTGATAATCGCGCACGCTCTTCAACCGCTCGCTGGCCAACTGCACCAGTTGAAGTCCGGGCGCCAGTGGATGAACGGCAACCAGTTCGGCGTCGCGTTTCGGGGCCGGCACTGCTTCGTCGCCCGCGCGCAAGGCTTCGACCTGCTCGGGAGCGGTTGGCTGTGCGATCGTCGGCGCGGGGTCGATCGGCTCGGCCGCCGTCGGCGGTGAGGTTTGCGGGGGAGCGGCGACCGGCGCTTCGAGAATCACCGCCGGCTGCGCTGGGGGCTGACCGTTCGTCGGCCCGAACAGCAACGGTCCGTCGGCCGACGCGCGTCCCGTCGCAACCAGGATGATTCCAGCCGCCCAGTAGAGCATTCGATCGCGATGCATGTTTCGCTTATCGAATGCCGCGCAATGCAAGCTGAATCGGACCGAGGCGCGGCGATACCATCGGTCGTCGAGCGCGGCACAATCGTCACGCACGGCAAAGTCGCCGACGTGGTTTAGTCCAGCCGGCCGTCGCGCAGCATTTCCTTGTTGCGCTCGTAAAGCTCGATCGCGTCGTCGATCACCGGCAAGGCGTGGACCGCACCGACTGGCGCATCGACGATCACCTTTTTGCCTTCGAGAATCTTGTAATCGAGAAAGAACCGCTGGAGCTCGCGCCGGCGGTGCTGCGCCAGTTGGTTGATATCGTGGATGTCGACAAAATCAGGGTCGTCGACATGGACCGCCACGATCTTGTCGTCTTCGCCTTTTTCGTCTTGCATCTGCATCATGCCGATCGCGCGGGCGCGCACGATCACCCCCGGCACCACGACGTCGCCGATCACCAGCACGTCCAGCGGATCGCCGTCGGGGCAGTAGGTGCGCGGAATGAAACCGTAGTTTGCCGGATAGTACACCGAGCTGAACAGCACCCGATCGACACGCAGCAGGCCGGTGGGCTTATCGAGCTCGTACTTCACGTTCGAGCCGCGGGGAATTTCGATGTAGGCCGGAAACCACTCGCGCGGATCTTCGGAGAGCGGAATATCGTGCCAGGGGTGAACGGCCATGCAGATCCTCTCGGGTAGTTCGGTTCAGTTTCATGCCGTCGCCTGGCCGGCAGCATATCGTAGCACACGCACGCTCTCGATCGTCACCATTCCGTCGGAAACCACCTGATCGACAAACGGCAACAGCGGCGCGATTTTCTCGGCGGT
>DASZPI010000694.1:0-1732 GCA_035550355.1 Pirellulales bacterium | reverse complement strand
TGCGAGTCCCAAGACCGGACCGGCCCTTGTGCGGCGCTCGCCCTCTCGACGACACGTTCTTTACTTGGCCTGTCTTCAACCTCCTCCCGCCGCGTTCGACTGGTCGAGTATTGAAGCGAACCGCCGCCATGTTGTCGAAGCCAAAAGTAGGCCAGCGGGGCGCGGACGACGGTGGCGTTCTGAAATCAACGGCAAGTTAATTTCCAAACCACACGGCGCGAATCAGACCGGGGAATTGCTCCGGGCGATCAGGCCGACCGCCGACGTAGAATCGCAACGGTCGATCCGCTTTGGTTTTGATCGCGTGGTTCTTTGCCACCTGCTCGTTGTTCAGAAACAGTACGAGCTCGTTTGCCGCGGCGTCGAACTTGAAAACTAAAGGCACCCACTTCGGCTGATTGGTCGGCGTCAACGGCCCGCTGACCATCATCTGCTCGCTCGTTCCGTAGCCGGCGCGCGCCTCGACGCTGTCGGTGCGGTATTTGATCGCAATCACCGACCCGACCTGGTCGCCGTACCAAGCCAGCGTGCGATCGAGTTTCTCGCTACTTCCAGCCATGAATTCGAAACGGAGCGTCCAGCTCTTGCCCGAATCGAACGTTGGTCCCGGGTCGAAGACGAAAATCTGGCTGGAGCAGTCGAGCACGTTGGGAATCGTGAGTCCGTTGGCGGCTAGTGCATTCTTGCTCGGCGGCGACGGACGCGCCGGGGCCGGGGTTTTTTTAACGGTCGCGTTTGCTGCCGGAGCCGACAGCTCAGCAAGGCGTTTCTCGACTCGGGTTCGGGCCAGTCCGCTCAACCCTTCGAGTGCGGCGGCATACCAGTGTGCGGCGCCCTGACGGAGCTCGACTTTGTCTTTGGACTTGGCGCGCTCGGCGGCATCCCACCAAGCATCGCCGAGCTCAGCCACCGTTAAAGGATCGTTGCCGACCGCGATGCTCTTTGCCGCCAACTCCTGCAAGTGCGAGTCGCCCGAAGCTGCCAAGTATTTCAGACCTCCGGCCCAGTCGCTTTGAACGAAGCAGCGATAACGGCCGACGACCAAATTTGCCGCCGGGTCGTCTGGATTGCGCTCGAGCGTGTCAAGCGCCTTCTGCGCCGCCTCCCATTGCGCGCGACCGGCGGCGATCGACTTGGAGTGATCGACGGCCTGCCTGGTTAAGGCGGCATCTTTGCTCTTGCGAACCGCGGTCAACGAGATGTCTGAAAGGCGCTTGGCCGCGTCCCAGTGTTCGAGGGCAACCGCATGGTCCGATTCGGCGATCGCCAGCTCAGCAAGTGCTTTGTAAGAAGGCGCGGGCAACAGCGACTTGTCGGCCATGCGGGCCAAGGCGCCCGTGAGTTCCTCGCAGGCATCAATTGCGAACCATTCATCGAGCTTTGCGATCGCACGCTGGGCGGCGGTCGGATCACCTGCCTCGATCGCCAAGTCGCGCGCTTGGCTGATCATGGCATAGCATTCGGCCGGTTCGCCCGAACCGATGGTCGACTGATCGAGCAGCTTCGCGATCAGCGCCTCCTTCGCCTCGGTAGTTTTTGCGCCGGCAAGCTCGTCGCGGAAAATGTCTTTCACTAACTCTTGTGCTTTGGTTTGCGCGTCGGTGGCGGGAACGGGCCGCTTCTCGATTGGCTGGGCCAACGCACGCTCGCTTGGCTCGGGAGGCTTACGCTCTGCTGAGGGGGCAGGCTGTTTGGCGGCGGTCGGCTCGATCTCGACGATCGCTGCCGCCGG
>DASZPI010000693.1:0-4919 GCA_035550355.1 Pirellulales bacterium | reverse complement strand
GGTGAGTATCGTGGCGTCATTAACAATATCGAAACTCGGTCGGTGCTCGGCTTTTGCGATTACGGCATCGTGACGCTCGGCGATGGCGAACCGTTCTACCTGTATTACGGTGCCAAACGGCTCGTCGGGCGTCCCGATTTTTGGGCCGACGACACCCCGTCGCCGCAATCGCGAGTCGAAATCCTGGCCGTGGCCGAGAACGATTCGGTTGCGCTGACCGTCCTGAAGTTCGGCCAACCGGTGGCCGGCGCAATCCTCAAGTGCAATGCCCCCGACGGCGAAACGGTCGCACTCACGACCGACGCGAACGGCTTGGTACGCTGGCCGCGCAAAGGAGCGGGTAACTATGCCTGCTACGTTGGCGTGACAACCAACGAGACCGGCACGAAGGCGGGCCAAGCGTTCAACAGCAAACGCGACTATGCCACGCTGGACTTCACGCTCGACGACTGACCGGCTGCCGGCTGCAACTATCATTCTATCGCTTTGAAGCGCAACGCAATTTGAGGAGCAACTGCTTGGGTCACCATCAAACTTCGCAGCATCGTTCGGGCAAGCACTCGTACCATCAAATCGGCCTGGTACGCGGCCAGTTCGGGAATGTTCCCGAAGACCAATGGCTGGACTGGATCGCAAAGACCGGCTTCGACGGATGGGAAGAAGCAAGTTGGGAACTCGATCTGGCCGCCTGCTCGACCGATGCGGGCGCGGCGCGTTACGCCGCCGAGCGCGTAGCCAAGGCGAAAAACCGCGGCCTCGAAATTTTCTCGATCGCCGCCCACCTGCAAGGTCAGGCTTTGGGCGACGAGCCCAGCGCCAAGACGTTGCAATTCCTGGGCGGCAAGGCTGTCGAAGCGTATTCGGCCTGGCGTGCTGCCGGTAATAACCCGCCGCGGACCGACCCCTACTTTGTTCCCGCCGACGTGGCTCAACTCGCCCACCAACAGGCGAGCGAGGCGCTGGTCAATTGCGTGCGCCTGGCACATCACGTCGGCAAGTTGCAAGACCGCACCGTCCCAGTGTCAGGATTCGTCGGCTCGCCCGCTCATTGTTGGAGCCATTGGTTCTTGTTCCCACCCCTGCCGAAGTCGCTGGGGGGCCACCCGATCCCCGACGTCTTCCAGGTGAGCCTCGAATTGTTGGTCGAGCGTTTCTCGCCAGTGTTCCAAGCGTGCCTGAACTATGGCACGACGTACGATTTGGAATGCCATCCCAGCGAGCGCGCGATGGGCGATATTGCCAGTGCGGGCGACTACCTGAAGGCCGTCGACGCAGCCGGCTTTGCGAAGGCGGCCGGGTTCAATTTCGATTGCTCGCACATGCGCTGGCAGAATGTATCGGGCGTCGAGTTCATCCGCGCCTACGGCGATCGGATCCACTGCGCCCATATCAAAGGCGTGCAAGTGATCGACGGCTATACGCGAAACGGCCTGCTGGGGGGGCACAAGCCGATGGGAGACCGGCATAACGGCTGGAATTTTGTGACCGCCGGCACGGCGCGCGACGCCGCACCAACCGAAGAGCTGTTCGTCGAGCTCAATCGCGTCGGATTCAGTGGCGCGGTCAGCATTGAATGGGAAGACAACGACGTCGAGCAGCATGCCGGCGCCCGCGCGGCACTGGCGAACCTGCACCGCGCCGACCAGCCTCCCAGCGCGATGCGTCACGACGAGCAACTCAAGGCGTGATCGCCGCGACCGCACCACGGACGAACCGAGCTACGATATGCTAAAATCGCGCTCGCGGGCCCGTAGCTCAGCGGTTAGAGCAGGGGACTCATAATCCCTTGGTCGTGTGTTCGAATCACACCGGGCCTACTCGTTTCCTTTGCTTCAAAGCTGCGGCCACCACGGGACCCTTGTCGTCCATGCCATTTGGAGCGCGAGCGGCAATTGCTTCTCGTCTCCGATTGCATGATTCCAAAACCTTTTCGGCCGATACTGTGCGAGAGCGGTCGCTGGGTCTGCCGCATGTGTGCCTAATCGCACACATGTGTGCGACCCTTTGGAAATGACAACGCCGTCATCGAAACCGAAATCGGTTGCACTTCGCGAGTGCACAATCGTGTGTTATCTTCGCTATCCTCAGGCGGGGCGATTTCGGGCTGAGGACGATGCCGATGAATCGAATACGCACCGTCGCCTGTCTGTTGGTCGCGTGCTTCGCAGCACGTCATGCATGGGCGCAACCTCTGCGCGGGACGGTTGATACCCAGCGCAGCCGGGTGTACATCAAGGTCGGCGCAAAGGGATTCGGACACGAACACGGCGCGGAAGCGCGACTGACCAGAGGCCTGGTTCATCTCGGCGCCGAACAACAGGCAGGCGAGCTGTTGTTTGACATGCACAGCTTTGTCTGCGACACGGCCGAATCGCGCAGGGTCGTGGGACTGACGGGCGAAATCGACGAAGGTACTCGCACCCAAACGACGGTCAACATGCTCGGGCCCGAGGTGCTGGATGTTGCTCGGTTTCCAACCGCCAAGTTCACCATTCAGTCGGCTCGAGCGCTGCAGGCCCAACAAGCGGGCGCTGGGCAGCCGTATGAGTTGGATGGCAGTTTTACCTTGCACGGCGTGACGCAACCGCTGAAGTTTGTGGCGATCGCCGAGTCGACCCAAGGTTGGATTCGCCTGCGCGGGCAATTCAAGTTTCTGCAGTCGAAGTACCGCATGAAGCCGTACTCGCGAGCATTCGGCGCCATTGGCGTCGCCGACGAATTGATCGTAATTGGCGATTTGTGGGTTGCGCCGTAAGCCATTAGTACACGTAGCCGAGGAAACGCTCCCGCGTGATTTGCTGCCCCCAGGTAAGAAAATCGCAAATTCGGCAGCATTATGATTGGGCCACGCCGTTCTATCGGCTGCTGTGGGGCGAACATATTCACCATGGCTTGTGGACCGGTCAGGAAAGCCCGGTCGTTGCACAGCGACAACTCGTGACCGAGCTTGCCGAATTGGCTCGCATCACACCGGGATCGCTCGTACTTGACGTCGGTTGCGGCATGGGCGGTTCGTCGATGCATTTGGCACGCGAATTCGGCTGTGCGGTCACCGGAGTAACCCTCAGCCCTGTTCAACGTTGGTGGGCGAATACGTGGGCGAGAGCGCGAGGCCTCGGCCGCCAGTTGACCGTGATGTGCGACGATGTTGAACAAACTGACTTTTCGGATGCTTCGTTCGACGTGGTTTGGAGCATCGAGTGCACCGAGCATCTGTACGACAAAGCCTCGTTCTTTGCGCGCGCCGCGCGCTGGTTGCGCCCCGGAGGGAAGCTGGCGATTTGTGCCTGGTTGGCCGGCGGCGATTCGCTCGATGTCGGCCGCACGGCGCAGGTGGAACGTGTCTGCGAGGCGTTCTTATGCCCGTCGTTAGGTTCGGCGGCGGACTATGAACGATGGATGTCCGATGCCGGGCTTCGCGCCGTCGCTCGGAAAGATTGGACGAATCGCGTCATGCGCACCTGGGAAATTTGCCAAAGGCGTGTGGAGCGCAGCCGGGTGCGGCTGCTGGCGCGAGTCGTACCCGGCATGGTGCTGTTTCTCGACAGTTTTGATGCCATTTATACCGCGTATGCAAGCGGCGCGATGGCGTACGGATGCTTCGTGTTCGAAAAGCCGAGCCGATCGGCGCAGGCCGCGACAAACGGCGCTGCCAAGTAACTCAGGTTCGAAATTACCACACGGACGTGGTCTTCGGTTCGAGGCGAATCATGGATGGTCGAATCTGGTCTGCGCGATGGTTGGCAGGCGGCGCGGTCGGTGTCGCCGTGCATCTGCTCTTTGCAGTGACGGTCTGTTATCTGTATCGGTTCCTCGAAGGTTCGCCGCCCCAAACCAATGGCAGCGACGCGGCGACGAACGTGCTGCTTGCGCTACAATTCAGTGTGATCCACAGCGTCTTGCTGTTGCCGAATGTGCGTCGTTGGTTTCAGCGGGCAATCGCACCGGCGTTTTATGGTTTGTTCTTCTGCACCATCACGTGCATCACGCTGCTGCTGACCTTCGCCTGCTGGCAAGTCAGCGCCACTTGCATTTGGGAACTGGACGGTGTGCCAGGCCGAGTAATGTCTGCCGCGTTCATCGCCACTTGGGGTGCTCTGCTTTACAGTCTTTATCTCAGCGGGCTTGGGTATCAGACCGGCTTTACTCCGTGGTGGTACTGGCTGCGCGGTGCACGATTGCCGACCCGCAAATTCAATCCGCGCGGCGCGTACCGATTCCTGCGGCACCCGGTTTATCTCAGTTTCATGGGCCTGTTATGGTTCACCCCGCACATGACCACCGATCGCCTGGTGCTGAGCCTGGTATGGAGCGCGTACATCTTTGTGGGTAGCTGGCTTAAAGATGCGCGGCTACTTTACTTTCTTGGCGATCAATACCGCGAGTACCAGGCGCGGGTGCCAGGCTACCCCGGCATGATCGTCGGTCCGCTGGCCCGCCGCCCCTGGGTGCGCGACCCGCGCAATGTGCTGGTGCCCGCGCCCGTTGCGGTCGCACGAAATCAATCGATCGATCTCAACACGGCCAGGCAATCGAAATCCGCCACACTTTGCGGCGTGAGCGGAAAATAGGTCGAATTTTTGGTGCTGCTGCCGCGTGTCGGTATGGCAGTGATCTCGTCTCGCGAGATAGCTCGGCCGCGCTGTGTGAGAACAAACTTTGCCGCAGACGGCGAATTGGTAACGCGGGCCTCGAGGGTACCGGGTTCAGGCGCGTTGATTCCATGCCGCTGGGATTGGCCAATGGCTGAACCGATCACGGCATATCGCTGGCCGAGCATCGCATCGAGGTGCGCGCCGGCCGGCCACCACGCCAGCTCCTCGGCTCCAAGCTGCCAGCGCGCCATGCTGTGTTGCAAATGAAAGTTGTGGGCAAACGCCAACACTTTTCCGCGGCGGCGTTCAATGTTTGCGATGTGT
>DASZPI010000692.1:0-8696 GCA_035550355.1 Pirellulales bacterium | reverse complement strand
CGTCGTCGGGCCCGCGCATGAACAGCACCATGTTGTCGATGCCGAAATTCGGCGCCACCTGGCCGACAAAACCCATCGAAATATCGACATTTCCCGGGCCCGCCTCTTGTTCGATCACCTCGAGGCACTTCACGGCCATCTGACGCGTCAGCTCGAAATTCGATCCCGGAGGCGGTCGGAACCGCAGTACGAATTCGCCCGAATCAATCTGCGGGAACAGTTCGGTGCCTACGTGCGCGCCCAGCGCAGCGATCACCAACACGCAGGCGCCGAGATACGCCGGCACCACCAACCAGCGCCGCCGCACCGAGGCGCTGACCAGTTTGCGGTAGTGCTTCAGAATGTGGTCGAACAACCCCACGCGCTTTTCGGCATGGCCGCGCCCGTTGGCGGCGTGCTCGCCGCAATGACCGTGATGCTTGAGCAGCGTCACGCACATGATCGGCACAAACGTGCTCGACAGGATGTAGGACGAGATCATGGCGAAGCCCACGCCCAACGTCAGCGGCATAAACAGGCTGCGCAGCGGGTCCTGCATGATGAACGCCGGGATGAACACCGACAGGATGCACAGCAGGGCCAGCAACCGCGGCACCGCGGTGATCAGATTGCCGTGCAGCACGGCGCTCGCCACCTTGTCGGTGCGCCGCATTTGGGAATGGACATTTTCGACCTCAACCGTCGCTTCATCGACCAGGATGCCGATCGCCAACGCGAGACCGCCAAGCGACATGATGTTGATCGTGTTGCCGGTCACGTACAGGCCGAACAACGAGCCGAGCAGGGCCAGCGGAATGTTCAACACCACGACGACTACGCTCCGCAGATCGCGGAGGAACAGCATGATCATCAGGCCCGTCAGCCCCGCGCCGATCAGCCCTTCGGTCGCAACGCTCTTGACGGCGGCCACCACGGTCGGCGATTCGTCGAACTCGAAACTGACCTTCACATCCTTGGGAACCGCGTCGCGGAACAATTGCATCGACTTGTGCACGTCGGCCACGACCGTCAACGTCGATCCCGTGTCCTTCTTGATGATCGGCAAATAGACCGACTTCTTACCGTTGACCAAGGCGTAGCCATAGGTGATGTCGGTGTCGTCTTGAATCTGCGCGACGTCGCGCAAATAAACGTTCTCGCCAATCCTGAGCGGAATGTCGCCGAGCGTCTGGGGGTCGGCGACCGTGGCGTTGTTGGCCACCACGGGCATCGAATCGTTCACATAAATGTTGCCGGCCGGAATAATCGTGTTTCCGGCGGCCAGGGCGTCGATCAATTGCTGCGGCTTGAGGTTGTAAGCCAGCAGCTTTTGTGGATCGACCGTGATGACGATCGATCGCATGTTCGGACCAAATGGCGAGATCGCCACTGTGCCGGGCACGTACTTCTGCACCAGCGGGCGAACGACGTTTTGTGCCAAATCACCCATCGCCCCCAGCGAAGTGCGCTCGCTTTCGAACACCAGATAGCCCACGGGCACGCTACCGGCGTCCATGCGCATGATCATGGGGGGCAACGTTCCCTTGGGCATCCACGACATCGCGCGGTCGGACATTGCGACCACCTGGGCCATCGCTTGTCCCATGTCCGTACCTGGAAAGAACGACAACTCGCACAATGCCACCTGCTGGATATTGCGCGTGTTGATGTCCTGGATTCCGTCGACGTACTGAAAGTACAGTTCAAGCTGGTTGACGATGAATCCTTCCATTTGGTCAGGACTCATGCCCACGTAATCGAGGAAGACGTAAATCTTCGGTACGTTGAGCGCCGGAAAGATATCCACGCGCATCCGGCTCATTGCCAGCGCGCCGCCGCTGACAAGTGCCACGACCAGCATTAAGGTCGCGACCGGTCGGCGCATTGCAAAAACGATCGGGTTCATTGCGTTCCTGCACTGGTCTCCGTCGCCATCGTCGGCTTCAACTCACCCAGCAACGGATGTAGCAAAACATAGGACGCGTCTGTTGCTTTGGCGACTTTTACAGGCCGGTATCGATGCCCCGTAAATCCCACGAGCGAAACAAGATCGGACTCACGAGCCCGTTAGGTCCGCTTGCGAATCGCGTCGTTTATTAAGGAAATGACGGTTCCGAGTCCTAGGCCGGCTTGGGACCGCGAGACGCCCGACGCTCGCCTTGCCGTCTGGACGCAGTCGTGCCGATCATTCCGGCTGAACCAGCGTCGGTGCTCTGGATCGAAGCTTTCGCATCTGAGCCACCACGGCCGCATGGACGAAGCCCATACCCCGATCGACTCGATCGAAAAACGACGTGCGACCAACGCGCATTCGTCCGTGCGCGACTCAAGAACTCGTGGCGGCATTTCCTTCATCACGTTGGTAGTTGTGGCACGCGTACTGCACGCACTTTGCGGACAAGTCGAATGCCCTGGCACAAACGCTCATGCACTTTCCCATTCCGTATCCTGCAATCGAATGTCACGGGGTCATCGGCGACCGGCGCACTGCGGCTTTGGTTTCGCACGACGGCACGATCGATTGGCTTTGCCTGCCAGATTACGACGGCGACATTATTTTCGGGTCGTTGCTCGATTCGCGCCGCGGCGGGTTCTGGCGGTTTGGACCGGCTACGAATCGGACGGCGAAGGTCGATCGCCAGACGAGTTGGGGCGCACACACGCTGCGTTGGGAAACATCGGACGCGGTCCTGGAACTACTGGATGTAATGGCTTGGCCTGCCGACGATCACGCTCCGGCGCGCGCCCGGCAAGCCGTGTTGCGGCGACTGCGTTGCGTCCACGGCCGGCTGGCGTGCGAAATGGCGGCGTCGCCGGCGCGCAACTATTCGCCCCTCGAAATTGCGCAAGCTTCGCCCGATGTGGTTCGTTGGGAGTTGGCCGACCGTTCCATGGTCCTGTGGGGCGAGGGGCAGCTCTCGGTTCGCGACTCGATGGCCGTCCGCGAGTTCATGCTCGAAGCCGGAGAAGTGGCCTGGGCGGTACTGGCCGTGGACGATGACGAACCGTGGTCGCGCGAACGCGCCGAGCGCGTGCTGCGCGAAGCGCACGACGATTGGTCAGACTGGATGGACAGCTTGTCGTATCGCGGGCCGCATGAAGACGCAGTGCGCCGCGCAGGCATGCTAATCCACCTGCTTTCGTACGCTCCAAGTGGTTCGGTTGTTGCCGCACCGACCACATCGCTGCCCGAGCGCATCGGCGCCGACTGGAATGCAGACTATCGGTTCGCCTGGGTACGCGACGCGTCGTTGTCGCTGACTGCGCTTTCTTGGCTTGGGAATACGAACGGCTGCAAGCACTACCTCGAATGGTTGTGCTCCCTGGGCTCGAGCACCGCGGCCCCCTTGCAGCCATTGTACGGCATCCGCGGCGAGACGGTGCTCGAGCAGCATGAACGGCGCGACCTGTACGGTTACCGCGGTTCGACACCGATTCGAATTCAAAATCATGCGTGTCAACAATTCCAACTCGATGCCTTCGGCTATCTGGCCGAATGCATGTCGGTGTATCTCGAGCACGGTGGCTCGTGGGAGCCGGAATTCTGGGAACTGCTCGAACGCACAACCGATTACGTCGCCAAGCATTGGACCGAGGCCGGCAACGGGATTTGGGAACTTCCGAAGGTGCAACACTATCTCAGCGGCAAGGTGATGAGTTGGGTCGCGCTCGATCGCGCCATGCAAGTCGCTCAGCGACTCGGCCGTCGCGATGCCGTCAAGCGTTGGCGGGGTGTTCGCGCCGCAATCCACGCCGACGTTCTGGAACGCGGCTGGAGCAAGCCGTTGCGGGCATTCAAGCAGCGCTACGAGGGAGAAAACCTCGACGCCGCCGGGTTGCTCGTCGCGGTGATGGATTTTCTGCCCGCGGATGATTGGCGGGTGCGCTCCACAGTCGACCAGATTGCCGACCGCTTGGCGATCGATACGTTCGTGTATCGCTTCGATCCGCGCGAAACCCCCGAGATCGGCGAACTGCCGCTGGGTGAGTACGAAGGTGCATTCCTTCCCTGCACGTTTTGGTTGGCCGTGGCATACACAAAACTGGGCGACTTCGATCGTGCCGAAGAAATCTTGCGCGCGGCCGAGCAGGTAGCATCGGTCCTCGGATTGTTTTCCGAAGGCGTCGATGCGCGGTCGCGTTGCGCCTTGGGAAACGCTCCGCTGCTGTTCTCCCACGTCGAGTACGTGCGTGCCGTGACGGTGATGCAATCATTTGCACATTGATGTTCCATGATCGCGGCGCGTCGATTTGTCGTTACGAAGCAGGCCAGACTGTCGCTGAGAAAAAAGAGACCAATGGTTCCGGCGTGTTGATTGCACCCTGTGCGGTCCGATGCAATACACTCTTCCGATGCGGGAGGATTTGATCATGTCAGCGCTATTGAAATGGGCATTCGTGTTCTTCGTGATTTCTGTGATCGCAGCCCTATTCGGCTTTGGCGGCATCGCGGCCGGTAGCGCCGACGTTGCCCGGGTCCTGTTCTATTGCTTCGTCGCAGTGTTCGCGGTGTTGTTAATTCTGGGCCTGACAATTTTCAAGTCAGTTGCGTAGTGCAGCTCAGGTGCTCCGCCGAATGTTTACTCGGCCGCAGTAGCTGGGTTGGATTCGTGTTGCTGATCCTCCGGCGGAGCGCGTCTCAGACGGCGCTGGCAATCATTGGCGTGCCGACGGTCATCGTCGGACGCAGTTGATCGGTGGATTCGACCCCCTGTAGTCTCTGCTACAGTGGAAGGCCGGAACGATGGCTGGATTGCCCGGGTAGCAACTCCCGCTCAGTCGGCAAAGATCGACGCCTCGAAATGGCTGTTGCCGTCTTTGTTCGCCGGTGGTCGGTGGTCTTATCTTCGAATTACTTGGATGTTGCCGTGCAGCTCATGACACTCAAATGCGCGTCTGTCCTCACGTCGGTTGTGGCCCTCCTGAGTGCATCCTCACTCTGTCGCAGCGCTGGCCCGTTAGCGCAGGAATATCGGATCGTTTGGCACAACACGGATCACGAGCGTTATGTCGAGGGCTGCGGACTGGCCCGGCTCGATGATGGGGCCTTGGTGGCGGTCGTACCGGTTGTGCCAAGACTCGAATGGAGTAAAGAGCGCAGGGTAGAACAGAGTCGGTTGCATGTCGTGCGCAGCGACGACCGCGGGCAGACATGGCAACCGGCGGCGGAACTTTCTTATTATTCAGGGGTGCCGTGGACCCACAAACGAGCGCTGTACCTGTTCGCGAACGAGGCGGGCACAGAATTTCGGAACGACAATCTGGTGCTATTGCGAAGTCTTGACGGCGGACGGACTTGGTCCCCGCCGGTCACGCTTTTTGTCGGACATTATTGGAATTGCCATACTGCGATGGTCGTGAAGAACGACGTGCTTTATTGGGCAGTCGACGACCTGTCTTTAGGATCTAAGCGCGGACCGTGCGCGATTGCCGGCGATCTGACGATGGACCCCATGGATCCCAAGGCCTGGCGTATCTCCAAGCCGGTGCCGTTTGCCGGCGTGCCCGATTCCCTAACGGATCCCAACCTTACGGGTTTCACAAGCCAGTATCTGGAACCGAACGTGATCGAGGTCGCGGGAAAGTTGCAAGTTCTGGCGACGGTCAAACCCAAGCGACAAAGCACCGCGAACTTGTGCGCGCTATTCGATCTCTCCGATAACAACCAGGCTCTCGAGCTGACGTTCAGACAATATTCACCCATGCCGGGCGGACAGTTGAAGTTTTGCGTGATCCGAGACGACGTGTCGAAACTGTTCTGGGCGACTGCAAACCTCGTGGTCGACAGCCATGGCATCATGCCTTGGTGGAATGACGGAGAAAACAAAAGGAATTACTGGGGCGGACGCATTGGTGGCAACGACCGCCGCTTCCTGATGCTTCTCTACAGCCTCGATGGTCTGAACTGGTTTCAAGCCGGTTGCATCGCTCAAGCTAAACGAATCTCTCAGTCGTTCATGTATGCCCGGCCCGTGATTGATGGTGACGATTTGGCGATCATCTCGCGCACGAGCATCGACGCACCGAACCAGCACGACGCCGACTTTGCAACCTTTCACAGGGTCCGGAATTTTCGCCAACTTGCGCTCGACCTGTATCCGGAATCGGGTTTGGAATAGGAGGAAGCAGGGGTGGAAATGGTGTATTCAGGGCGCCGGCGGCGAAGAGCGGTTGCGACCACCCAGACGCTCATCGCCGGCCTATTGACCTTGAACTGCTTTCAAATCGAATGCCAGCCCGATCGTAACGGGTCGGCCGTGATCGTCGCGTTGAGCCACATGATCGGACGGCGGCCATAACAATTGCAAACCATGAGTCATCCCCACCTTCGCTCGATTGCGTCTCTCGCCTGTGCCAGCGCGTGTATGTTTTCGACGCCGCTGCTGTCTCAGGAGATATCTCAGACACGTCCCCCCGCGCCAACGCTCAAAAGGGGTGAAACCCAGCTCTTCGTCGACAGCGTGATGATTCGCAGCAAGCAAGGAGTCGTTCGAGTCGTCCATCGGGCGAAAAAACTCGAGCATCCCGTACTCACTGCGGAGATGCCGTGGGAAGTGCGGACCAAGGACAACGTCATCGACAAGCGCGTCAACATTTACGGGACGGTGCTGCGCGACCCGAAATCCGGCATCTTCAGGATGTGGTATGCCGACCCGGGCAGCGTTCTTTATGCGACATCAAGCGACGGCATTCACTGGGAGCGCCCGATTCTGAATATCACCGGCGCGACCAATGAAACCGATCTGCATCTGCACAGTCCTAGCATCATTGAGGACAATTTCGAGACCGATCCAAAACGCCATTACAAGGCCGTCGGCAATGCGAGCAGAGGCGTGGACGACGCCAGGTTGCAACGACTCAAGGACAAGTTTGAGTTAGTCGATTGGTATCGCGATAAGGACCATCGCTTGTATTACTCGGCCCATTCGGCCGACGGCTTGCGTTGGACGATCGATCCTGAGCCCATCCTGCTCGGCTGCGATACCATCACGCTCTCGCAAGACCCGCGGACCGGCGAATACCTGGCGTTCCACAAACGCCAGGGCGATCCGCGCGTGGTGGGCATCCGCCACGTGTTCCTTTCGGTCAGCAAAGACATGAAGCACTGGTCGGAGCCGCATCCTGTGGTGGTGGCCGATGAACTGGACAACAAGGCCACGCGAAAGCTGAAGGGTGGGACGTATTCGGAATACTACAACCTGTCCGCGTTTCCTTATGCCGGACAATGGCTGGGGTTCGTCACTCATTTTCGCCGGGTCGAGCCGCCGTCCGCCCTATTCGACAACGACGAGGTCAACGGCCAAAAGCGATCCGCAACCGGCATCATTGATGTTCAGCTCGTCGCCAGCCGCGACGGCCGCCATTGGCACCGTTGTTCTGACCGAAGTCCCGTGATTCCTCTGGGACCGCACGCGTATGATGCCGGAAGCATCTTCGGACTTTGCAATGCCCCGGTCATTGTCGGCGATGAGATGTGGATGTATTACACGGCCTCGACCACTCCACATGGAGGCCTGCCCCCGGAAAAGGAACAATCCATCGCGCGGGCATCCTGGCGCATCGACGGTCTGGCCTCCTTGCAGGCGAGAGGAAAACCAGGGAGCGTCGAAACCTATGAGTTCATCCCCGAAGGCATTCATCTCTTCGTCAATGCCGACGTCGCCAAAGGCCGGCTCATGGTCGAAGTGACGGACGCGGCTGGCAAGATCCTAGAAGGGTTCGAAAAAGAGGCCTGCGTGATCGAGAATCAGGATGGCGTGAAGCTACCCGTCCGATGGAAGAACATGGCGACGCTCCCAGCAGGCGGTCCTGTCCGCCTCCGCTTCCATCTTGAGGACGCCGATCTGTATAGCTATCAGATCGAATGATCGTACCCGGATGATTCCATCCCGGAGGGCGCGCTCGACCCATCCGGCACGACGGTTGCCCGGAGCCCGGTTCGAACCTCGCTTCGACTGCGGGCCATGCCTATACTGTCGTGGGTGTAAGGTTGTCACGCTGACCGAAAGGTTTGATCTTGCCGCGCATTATTCTAAATCGCCGTCGCTTCCTGGCAGCTTCGATCGCTGCCGCAACGATGCCCCGTCGGGTGCGCGCAGCGACACAACACAAGAAGCGCATTCTGCTTCGGTCGTCTTGGCAGACCGTGAACATCGGTGATATTGCCCATACGCCTGGAATGCTGCACCTGCTCGAGCGTTATTTGCCGGAGTATGACGTTACGCTTTGGCCGAGCAGCGTCGAGAACGGCGTTGAGGAGATGCTGTTGCGGCGATTTCCTAAGCTCAAGATTTTGCCGAAAGGGGATGATGCTAAGGACGAGGCGTTCAAGACGCACGACTTTTTATTGCACGGGTCGGGGCCGGGCATCGTGGCCAAGTCGCAGCTGCTCGAGTGGAAGGCGAAGACCGGCAAGCCTTACGGCATTGGCGGAGTGACGTGGAGCTATTCAAAGCAAGGGCTCGAAGCCATCAACGGCGCGCGGTTCGCTTTCTTCCGCGATTCCGTCTCGCTAGCCGCTGCCAAGGAACGACACGCGACCTGCCCAATCATGGAATTTGGTCCCGATGCCACCTTCGCTTGCGACCTGGTTGACGACGCTGCTGCAGCCGCCTGGCTGAAAGAGGTCGGGCTCGACGACGGCAAGTTTGTCTGCTGCATTCCTAAGCTTCGCAACACGCCCTATTGGGAAATCAAGCAGGGCTACGCCTTCGAAC
>DASZPI010000691.1:0-4946 GCA_035550355.1 Pirellulales bacterium | reverse complement strand
TGGCCATGAAGTGCGGCTTGGCCAATGGCCAACTGCACGATGCCGTGATCGTTGGGATCGACCCGGTGGGCGACGTGGCGCTCATCAAGCTGTTTGGCCGCGATGATTTTCCGCATGCCGCGCTCGGCGACAGCGACCGCGTCCAAACCGGCGATTGGGCCTTTACGGTCGGCAATCCGTTCATGCTCGCGACCGACTTCAGGCCGAGCGTCGCTTACGGCATCATTTCGGGCGTGCATCGTTACCAATATCCGGCAGACACGCTGTTGGAATACGCCGATTGCATCCAGACCGATGCTGCGATCAATCCAGGCAATTCGGGCGGCCCGCTGTTCAATGCGCGCGGCGAACTGATCGGCATCAACGGTCGCGGCTCGTTCGAAAAACGTGGCCGCGTCAACGTCGGTGTCGGGTACGCGATCTCGATCAACCAGATCAAAAATTTCCTGGGGCACTTGCGCGGCGGGCGGATCGTCGATCACGCCACGCTGGGCGCTGTGGTGGCAAGCGACGAACAAGGGCGCGTGATTGTTTCTGATATTCTCGAAGATTGCGACGCGTACCAACGGGGGCTGCGCTACGGCGACGAGATTGTGCGTTTCGGCGGTCGGCCCATCCGCACGGTCAACGCCTTCAAGAACGTTCTGGGCATTTATCCCAAGGGCTGGGGTGTACCGCTGTCGTTCCGCCGCGAAGGCAAAACATTCGACATCATCGTGCGCCTAGCCGGCGTGCACGGCACCGAGGAGCTGCTGTCGAAGATCGAACGCGAAAGCGAATCGGAAGGCGAAACTCCCAAGCCGGAGAATCCTGCGCCCGACGATGGTCAAACGCCCGAGAAAAAGCCCGAGCCGCCCCAGCTTCCCAAGGCAAAGCTTCACAAGAAAAAACCAGCCGCCGAGATGCCGGCGATCGTCAAAGAGCACTTCGAAAAGAAGCGCGGCTACGCGAACTTCTTTTACAATCGAGAAAACCTGCAGCGCGTGTGGCAAGCGTTCGTCGCCGGCGGCGACTGCACGGCGCTGCGCGGAACCTGGACCTTGAGCGCGAAATCGCTGGCCGAAAACGATACGCGATTTTCGATTGCCAACGAGCGCATTGACTGCAGTCTTCCCGGTGGAGATCTTGATCTGCCGATCGGCGACAGCCTTGCCGAGATCGTTGAGCCGCAAGGCAGTGGCGGCCTGTTGCCAGCGCTGTACCTGTGGCGGCGCATGTTGGTCGAAGGACCCGAGCGCTTCGGCAGCGTCGAGTACGTTGGCACCGCCCCGCTGCTGGGGATCGACGGGCTGGCCGAAGTCCTGGCAGGTACGTACGCCGGCGTCGAGTGCCAGTTGTTTTTCGCCCCGCGCGACGGTCGACTGGCAGTGCTCGAGTATTATCCGCACGCCGGCGCTCAACCGTGTGAATTGCACTTCTCGAAATACCAAGAGACGCAAGGTCGGTGGCTGCCGACGCAAATCGACGTGTTCCACGGCAATCAGCTATACGCTTCGTTCGCCGTAACATCGTTCGAATTTGCCGAATCCAGCGAGGCGAAGCCGTGAAGCCCTACTGCCTGGCTACCTTCCTGCTCGTGCTCGCCGCAGCCACGGCTGTTGCGGAACAGGCGAAATCGACCGCCGCACCGCGGCCCGTATCGTTCCACGCGATCGTCGAAACGGTCCAGCCCAAGATCGTGAAGATTTACGGGGCAGGCGGCTACCGCGGTCTCGAGCCGTACCAGAGCGGATTTTTGATCTCGCCCGACGGCCATGTGCTGACCGTGTGGAGCTATGTGCTCGACACCGATTACCTGAGCGTAACCATGAACGATGGTCGCAAATTCGATGCAAAATTGTTGGCGGCCGACCCCCGGCTGGAGCTCGCGGTCGTGAAGATCGAGGCGGAGGGGTTGCCGTATTTCGATCTTGCGCAAGCCGTCACGCCCGCGATCGGCACGCGTGTGCTGGCGTTCAGCAACCTGTTCGGCGTCGCGACCGGCGACGAACAGGCGAGCGTACAGCACGGGGTGGTGGCGATTGTCAGCGAGCTCGAAGCGCGGCGCGGCGCGTACGATTCGCCTTATCGCGGCCAGGTATACGTGCTCGATGCCATCACCAACAATCCCGGCGCGGCAGGTGGCGCCCTCACCGATCGCAATGGGCGGCTGTTGGGCATGCTCGGCAAAGAGCTGCGCAACAAGTTGACGAACACCTGGCTAAACTACGCGCTGCCTGCCGGCGCCATGCAAACGACGGTCGAAGAAATCCGTGCTGGCCGGTTCGTCAAACGCCCGACCGACGACCCACACGCCCGCCCGGAACACGCGCTCAGCACCGAACTGCTGGGCTTAGTCATGATTCCTGAGGTGATGGATCACACTCCTCCGTACCTGGACGGCGTGCGTGCCAATTCGCCGGCGGCCGCGGCCGGACTTCGCCCCGACGATCTCGTGCTGTTTGTGAACGATCACCTCGTGCCGTCGCTACGATCGCTGCGCTCGGAGCTCGAGTACGTTGACCGGGTCGATGCTTTGCGGCTCACGTTGATGCGCGGCGACGACCTGCTCGAAATCACGCTCAAGGCGGAGGAACCGTGATCCGTTCGTCCTTCGTCTTTGCCGTCGTTACACTGGCTGGGGCGGTGATCGGCGCGCTGCCAACAACAGCCGCCGATACCGTCGACCTACTCGCTCGCGAGGAACGTGCGCTCGTCGCTGCGGCTGAGCGCGTCGCTACGTCGGTGGTGAGCATTGAAACGGTCGGCGGCCTCGACACGCTGGGCGGCATGCCAGCGGCGAGCGGCCCCGCCAGCGGCACGATCGTTTCGAGCGACGGATACATTGTCGCCAGTGCGTACAACTTCGCTCAGAAGCCGACCAGCGTGCTCGTCGGCTTGCCCGATGGCACGCGCACGCCGGCCACGGTCGTCGCCACCGATCGGAATCGCATGTTTGTGCTGCTGAAAATCGAAGCCGATCAGCCGTTGCCCGTTGCCGACATTGCACCTGCCCCAGAGCTGCGCGTCGGCCAATGGGCGGTCGCCGTGGGGCGATCATTCCAACGCGACAAGCCGAACCTGTCGGTCGGCATTATCAGCGGTCTGAACCGCATTTGGGGTAAAGCCGTTCAAACCGACGCCCGTGTATCGCCGAGCAATTATGGCGGGCCGCTGGTCGACATTCAGGGGCGCGTTGTCGGTCTGCTCGTGCCGTTATCGCCCGAAAAGGTCGGCGACCTCGCCGGCGCCGAGTGGTACGACTCAGGCATCGGCTTCGCGGTGCCGATGGAGCAGGTGCTGGCCGCCCTTCCGCGCCTGAAGAAAGGGCGTGATTTGCTGCCGGGAGTTTTGGGCATCACGCTCAAAACGGGGGACCTGTTTGTTGATCCGCCGGTGATTCACACCACACGTCCGAACTCGCCCTCGGCCAAGGCGGGGCTTCGTGCCGGCGACCGTGTCGTTTCGGTCGATGGCGTCGCCGTTAACTCGCGCAATCAACTTTCGAGGCAACTTAATCCGCACTACGCCGGCGATGCCGTTCGCCTTGTGGTTCGCCGCGACGGCACCGAACTCGAACGGACGGTCACGCTGACCGATAAAATCGACCCGTACGCGCGCCCCTTTCTGGGCGTGCTGCCAGGCCGTACCAAGTCGAATGATTCTGGCGTAACCGTGCGCTACGTTTATTCCGACAGCGGGGCAGCCACAGCGGGGCTTGAGATTGGCGATCGCATCGAAGCCGTGAACGGCCAAAAGGTCGGCGATGCCCTCCAGCTCGCCGAACGGATTGCCGGTTTTGCGATTGGACAATCGATCAAGCTTACGGTCGTGGCCGCGGATGGAACGCGCAGCGAGGCCGCCGTGAAGTTAACCTCCGAGCCGGCCGACATTCCCGAACCGTTGCCGCCAAGCTCGGCCACAGTTCACCCCGAGGCGCAGCCTTCGCCCGATCGGCCGCAGACCGGTCACTACACGACGCATATCGGAGATTTCAAGAACGAATGCACCGTGTATGTTCCCGAATCGTTCGACGCCGAGCAATCGTACGGCTTGCTGCTGTGGCTGCACGGGCCGGGCGGATTCGATGCCAACGCCCTGGTGAACCGATGGAAGCCATTGGCCGACCGGGATCGGTTCATCCTGGTTGCCCCGAAGGCGGCCGACCCGCAGCGCTGGTCGCCCGCCGAGTTGGAGTTCGTTGCCGGTGCAGTTGACGAGATCGCCGGCGAGTACGATGTCGATCCGCTGCGGATCGCAGCGCATGGACAAGGCCAGGGGGTTGCGGTGGCATGCCTCGTGGCGTGGAACGATCGCGAGCGCATTCGCGGCGTTGCCGCGGTTCAGGGGCCGATTGCCGGTAATCCAGAAGACAACGATCCTGAATATCGGCTCGGCTTTTATGTCGCCGGACCGGCGGAAAGCTTGAAAGCGCCGCCGATTGAACGGCTGCGAGCCCTGAAATATCCCGTCACGACGCGCGAGCTCGATGCAAAGGCCAAGTATCTGAACGACGAGCAGTTGGCCGAGCTGTTGCGCTGGTTCGACACCCTGGACAAGATCTGATGGCTCAGCGGCAATCGACGGTCCAGCCGCCCGGTCGCAACCTTGTTCATCGACCGACGGTGGGCATTCTGGCGGTCGTCTTGCTCGCCGCAGGCGCAGCGGCGAGCCTATTTGCCCCTTCGACCGTGCTTTACGAGCAAATCGCCTCGGCTGGCTTACGCATCGGCGCGGTGCTGGGCGTGATTTGGCTTGCGCTGCCCGACCTGCGATTAGCGCGCAATCGGTGGCTGCTGGGCACGCTGCTAGCCTGCTGTATCGCGGTGTTCTTGTTGCCGCGCATTCCCATCGTCAAGCTCTTGCCGATTCTGGGAATTGCATGGTTGGCCTTGTCGATCATCCGCCCGCGGCGGCGCACCGAACCGGGGAATCACCGATCGCGCTGAAGCCTGCGATCAACCCGG
>DASZPI010000690.1:0-4572 GCA_035550355.1 Pirellulales bacterium | reverse complement strand
GGCTCGACCCACCCCACTCGCTCCGAATGAGGTAACGAGCCAATTAGCCCGCTGAGCGCACCGGCGCCGAGTGCCGCTGTCCGGTGAGGCAGGCATCCATCACGCGGCCGTGCTCGTCCATCGCCAGATGGAAACGCTGCTCGCCTTGAATGCGGTGCAGCGAAAAGTGGTAGCTCTCGCTCGAGGCGGCCAGGTACGGCAAGCTTTCAGGCGATTGCGGGGCGCGGAGCTTGCCCCACGACCCGTCGCCCAGGTAGAGCACGCCATTGGCATTGGCCATGCCGCCGAGCATTGGCTTCGTGCGCTTGAACGTGTGATCGTGATGTTCGAGCACCACCGGCACCCGGTACTTCTCGAACAACGGCACCCAATGCCGCCGATTGCCTTCGCCCGTGCCTTCTTTGCTGCCCGACGCTTCGAACTTGCGATGCGACGGGTACGCCGGCACATGATTGACGACCATCACGTTCGGATGATCCTGCCGCGCTCGCAGCGTCTTTTCGAGCCAATCGGTCTGCAAGCCCGCGATCGGCGTGGTGTGATTCGTGTCGAGCAAAATTAGGCTGAGGTAATCGCCGAAATCCAGCGAGGCGAACCCGGTCTCGGGAAACAAGCCGTCGAACAGCGCGTAGAAAAACGGCGCCTTGTCGCGCGGCTTCTCGTAGCCGCCGTCCACCTCGTGGTTGCCGATGCACGGCACCATCGGAATCAAGCGATCGTTGTTGGCGACCATCTCGCGGCTGTAGTTGCGCAGGAACTCGAGCGTGGTGTCGGTCTTCTTGCCGTCGTCGTACGCCAGGTCGCCGCCAATCACGGCGAACATCGGGTCCTGCCGGGCGACACGGTGGTTAATCGCCACCGCATGATCGCCCGTACCGCAATCGCCACCCGAGACAAACGCGATCGTGTCGGTTGCCTTCGAGGGCATCGTGCTGAAGCGATAGACGGTCGAATGGCTGCCGATGCGAAAGTCGTACGTCGTGCCCGGGTGCAGGCGCGTCAGCTCGGCGCGGAACAGCGTCAGGTCGGAGCGCGGAAACGGCCGCGCCTTGGTGGCCTGGTTCAGCGCCGCACCGCCATTGGACGGAGCGTAGTGGATCGTCGCGTCGGCAGGGTTGAGCGCCGGGCCGATCCACTGGATGGTCATGGTCGTCGTCGGATCGCGTTGCCAGGTCAGAAACAGCGTGTCGGGGCGCGACGAACTGCGCGAATCCTTCGACTTACCCGATGAATCGGCGGCGCAAGCCGGCAGGGCAGCGAGCCCGGCCAGGGTACTACCCAGAAACGCGCGACGCGAGGCGACAGGAAATGACATGAACGAATCCTTGATGGACGCAAGCGATGCAAGCAAGGCAAGAATACTAATTTAGCTGGCTTGCAGGGCGCCTGCTACTGCGTGTCCCGCCGGCGGGCTGCTAGCACGCGACTCGCCTTGACCCTGCCGCCCAATCGAGCCACACTTACCCGCCATTTTCTCGAAAAATCGCCGAGTAGGTTCGTCGCGAAAAACCAAGCTGCTGCGCAAAGGGTCCGCGCCATTTTTTCAGGTCTCGTCAGGCTGACATGGTCGTGCTGCCGATGGGCGCTGCTGTTTACCGCGGCGGCGATCGTCGTCGGCGCGGTGTTCGCCTACCACCGACTGAACGACGAGATTCGCCGCCGCGTCGAACAGCGCTTGTCTGCGCATTATTCCAATCTCATCGTCACCGTGCGCTCGGCGCGCTTGCAATCGGATGGCATCGAGATTCGCGGCATTGCGATCTTTGAGCCTGTTAAACGCGGGCCACACATTGAACTACTGCGCATCGATGAGCTGCTGATCCGTTGCGAAGTGAACCCGGTCGATATGCTGCGCGACCGGCTCGACATCACGCAAATCGTCGCCCGCCGGCCAACCTTGCGCCTGACGCATCACGTCGACGGCACGTGGAGCGGGCCGAAGCTGCTGCCCATTCCGCAATTCAGCGACCGTCCGCCCGATACGACCATCGAATTAGGCGCGGTCGAAATCGTCGATGCGCAATGCAACCCGCCCAAGGTGTTTCACCTGCGCGATGCAAATGTTTCGATTGCGCCGGTGCAGACCGCGCGTGCGTCGAGTCGCACTACGCCGCTGCGGTTGCAAGGCATGCTCGCTGCCGACTCGGTGCGCCAAATTGCGATCGACGCCACGTTCGACCCTGCGACCGGCGCCTGGCACACGGCCGGCACGATCGAAGGCATGCACGCTTCGAGCGAGTGGCTGCGATCCTTGCCCGGCTCGCTGAGCTGTCCGACGGGGCTCGACGGCCTGCGCACCGACATGGCGGCAAAATTCTCGGTCGCCTACGACGCAAAACGCTCGCCGGCGCTCGATTTCGACGTTGCAGGACGATTCGAGGGTGGACGGCTGGATGATCGCCGGCTGCCCCTGCCGCTAACCGAGCTTAGCGGCCAGTTTCGCTGCACCCCCGCCGGCTGCGTGCTCGAACAGGCCAGCGCACGTTGCGGCCGAGCCCTGCTGCGCCTGGATGCCGAGAAGCAGGGCTACGACGAGCGCGGCCGAGTACACCTGCGCGGCCAGGCGCAGCAGCTGGTTCTCGAACCGAAGTTCCGCGACTTGCTGCCCCCGGGTTGGCAAGCCGAGTGGGACAAATACGAGCCCGCCGGCGAAGTCAACCTCGACGTGTCGCTAGCCTATGACGGCAAATCGTGGCAGCCCGAAATCGTTTGCCAATGCGTGAACGCGTCGTTCTTGCATTACAAGTTCCCGTACCGGCTCGATCGTGCTCGCGGAACGCTCGATTTGAAACAAGGGCTGCTGACGACGAACCTCGTGGCGATGAGCGAAGACGCCGAGCTGAAAATCGTCAGCTCGATGCAGGTCAACGTGTCGCCGGCGGTCGGCTGGGTCGAGATCCGCGGCGAGCAACTACGGTTCGACGAGAAGCTGCTGGCTGCGATGCCCGAGGCGACGCGCCGCGTGGTGCGCTCGCTGAACGCATTTGGGCGCTTCTCGATGTTCAGCCGATTTTACCGCGACTCATCGGCAATCGAGCATCGCGAGCTGGCGATGAGCCTGGACGCATGCTCGATGAAGTTCGATCGTTTTCCGTATCCGCTGGACAACATTCGCGGCACGATCGAGATGCACGATGGCATTTGGAGCTTTCGCGACTTGCAGGGGCGCAACGGCACCGGCAGCGTGACTTGCTCGGGGCAAATCCTTCCGGCCGAGCAGGGCGCGATTGTCCAGCTCCATTTGCTAGGGAGCAACATTCTGCTGGAAGACGAACTGCGCGAAGCGCTGAACCCGGCGGCGCGCCAGTTATGGCACGATCTCAAGCCGCAGGGCTCGATCAATCTGGAAACGCGGGTGCAATTCGAATCGGGTACGCCAGGCCCGCAGCTTTGGATCCGTGCCGAGCCGGTCGGCGAAACGGTGTCGATCGAGCCGGCGCGCTTTCCGTATCGGTTCGAAAAGCTTTCGGGAGTGTTTGTGTTTGCCGACGGCAAAGTGGCGATCGATCGTTTGCGCGCCGAGCATGGACGCACGCAGGTGATCGGTCGCGGTCAATGCGAATTGTTCGGCGGCGGCGGCTGGCGACTGAGCTTCGAGCAGATGTCGGTCGACCGGCTGCCGGCCGATCGCGACCTGATCTTCGCGCTGCCAGGTAAGTTGAAGAAATCGCTTGCCGATCTGAACGTGCAAGGCGCGGTCAATTTGCGCGGCAGCCTGAGCCTCGCGAGCGACGGCTCGCCCGACGCGCCGTTCTCGTCGACCTGGGACGTGCAACTCGACCTGCACGGCAATACGGCGGACGTCGGCATCTTGCTCGAGAACGTTCACGGGGGCCTGCACCTGGTTGGCGATTCGGTCGACGCGCAGTTCCGTTGCGAAGGCACTTTTGATCTCGACTCGGCGCTCTACAAGCAAATGCAATTTACTTGCATCCGCGGCCCGTTGTGGATCGACGAGACCCGGCTGCTATTGGGCTTTTGGGCCGATCGCGCTCGCGCCGCGCCGGTCGAACGCCACGCGAGTGCGCAATTTTGCGGCGGCGGCGTAACGCTCGACGGTTGGACGATGTTCGGCGAGCAATCGACTTACGAGTTCCACCTGGCGCTTGCGCGCGCCAACCTCGCACAGTGGAAAATGGAGTCGCAGGGGGGACGCGCGGATTTGCACGGTTTGGTGAACGGACAGGTCGTCTTGCGAGGTCAAGGCAAAAGCCTTAATAACCTTTCCGGGCATGGCACGCTCGAACTCCGGGACGCGGATATTTACCAATCACCATTCATGGTTGGCCTGCTCAAAATCCTCGGCGTTCGCCAACCCGATGTGACCGTGTTCACCTCGGGCGACGTGAAGTTCCGCATTCAGGGCGAGCACGCTTATGTGGACCGTATCGACTTCAACGGTGGCGCCATCAGCTTGCTTGGCAAGGGCGAGGTGGGGCTGAACAAGCAGATCCACTTGGTGTTTCATGCTGTCGTGGGGAGCGATCGCCTGCGCATTCCCGTCGTTAGTGAAGTCATGGGCGGCGCCAGCCAGCAGATCATGCTGATCCATGCCGAAGGCACGCTCGATCA
>DASZPI010000689.1:0-14678 GCA_035550355.1 Pirellulales bacterium | reverse complement strand
GTACGCGCCCTGGCCGGGCAGGATTTGCCATTGATCGAATCCGGTCGGGTCGCTCACCAAGTGCCACTTGCCGACGATCGCCGTCTGGTAGCCCGCCTGCTGCAACAGCTTGGGGAAGGTGGTCTGCGCGCCATCGAACCGGCTATTCGAGTTGTTGAAGAACCCATTCAGGTGCGAATACTTTCCGGTCAGGATCGTGGCGCGACTGGGACCGCAAATGCTGTTGGGCACCACGCAACGATCGAACCGCATCCCTTCGCGCCCCAAGCGGTCGATGTTCGGCGTCTCGACAAGCTTGCGCGGGTCGTTGTACGCGCTGATCGCCTGGTAGGCGTGGTCGTCGGAAAAAATGAACAAGATATTCGGCGGCGCCGCGCTCGACCGATCGATCGACGCCAGCGCCAGAATAGCCGAGCAGAGTACAGCAACAGAAAACGATTTCATCGTGATTTGCCTTGGCGGAAGAAACGATGCGGCGAGGAAGCTCGATTGTCGGCTGCGAGCCGAGCGGCTTCAAGTACGCCGGATTGCAAGGGCGACAGGTTGTCGCTCATTGAGTCGACGCGCGCGGCGGTCGAACTATTTCAACGAACGTAGATGCCCTGTCGGCGGACTGGCGACGTTCGCGGCCGGCGCAGCCAGCGGCGGCACCGGCAAATGATGGATCAGCCAATCGCTTTCGCGCGTCGCGGGGACTTGCACCTCGCTTTCGGGCACCAGGGCGCGCAGCAACGCGACCACCGGCTGCGGCTGTCGCTCGGGCTGAGTCCATAGCGCGCGCGGCTGGCCGGTAGCCGACGTATCGACCAACATGGCGCCGCGTGTGTTACACGGAGCGAGCCCTAGGAACCGCAGCCCCGCTTCGTCGATCGTCACATCGAACGTCATCCGGTCGAAGGGGAGGTGCTGGCTGGCGGGAATCATGGTGTCGCGATCGAACAGACCGAGCATCGAGCCGGCCGAGACCAGCAAGCTGCGGCTGATCACGCCGGGGCCGGCCGACACGCCGGCCGCCGCTTCGACAAGGCGCCCCTGGTCGAGCTGGGCATGATCGACGCGCAGCGTCGCTGCGCCCGACAGCGTGTGGGGAAACTGCGCGCTGACCAGGGAATCGAGATCGACGGCGTCGAATTCGCCGGCAAGGTGGCCGGCCCAACCGGTCGGGCGCAAATCGATCGAAAGCTTGCCGCGAAACTCGGCCCGCGCGCCCAAGCAGGCGGCCGCCTCGACGAGCGGCACAAACACGTTGGCCGGCAGCGATCCGTGTCCCGTATCGAGCGTTACGTTCGTCGCGCCCGGGCGATCGGCCGCACGCCGCGACGCGCGAACCGCAATCATTTCATCGGCCGAAGCGCCGGCCAGGTGAAACGCCAGCTCGGCCCGGTGCACGCTGTCGTCGGCAACCAGTTGCCCCGCCAGGTCGGTGAACGTTTGCGCCGCGTGTGGGCCGCGCCAGGTTAGCTCGCGCGCCACCAGCGACCATGGCGGGTCGGCATCATGAGCCGTTCGTCGCAGCCGTCGCTCGAGCGCCTGCCACAATTGCGGCACGAACGCCGCGTCGATTTCCGCCGACGACGCTCGCAACACGCAGCGGTCGCCATCGCTGGCGACTTCGAGCAGTCGGCAGGTCAGCATTGCCGCTCCGGTTTCGGGGTCGTGCAGTTCGAGCGAGTGCAGCAGCGTAGCGCCGGGGCGAGGATAGCTGACCGCTTCGACCGAAATGGGCAGGCCGATCGCGCGCTCGAGTTCGGCCACATGGGCCGCCAACCGAGCAGGACTGCGGCGTGCCGCGCCCCAGGCCAGGATGCCGCTCGTCGGCAACGCGCAGAGCACCACAAACGCAACGCGGCAGATTCGGCGGCGTGTGAGCTCGTGCATGCCAGTGGGTTCGGAGCGCGGGACTAGGGGCGAGGGTGTTCGCGAGCCGATTCGAGGAACAGCTCGTAGCGGGCCAGCATTTCCGTCAGGCTATCGCCGCCAAATTTATCGACGACCGCGGCAGCGACCTCGAAGGCTACGACGTTTTCCAGGATCACGCCGGCGGCCGGCACCGCGCAAACATCGCTGCGCTCGTAACTGGCGGCGGCCGATTCGTGCGTCTTTAGATTGATGCTCGCGATCGGTTTGCGCAGCGTGCTGATCGGCTTCATTGCGGCACGGACCACGAGCGGCTGGCCGTTGGTCATGCCGGCCTCGAGCCCCCCGGCGTTGTTCGTGGGCCGCGCGAACCCCAGGTTCGGCGAATCTTGCTGTGCGGGATCGAACGTGATCGGATCGTGGACCTGCGATCCCCGGCGCCGCGCGGCCTCGAAGCCCAGGCCGATCTCGACCCCTTTGATTGCCTGCACGGCCATCACCGCCTGAGCGATGCGGCCGTCCAGCTTGCGATCCCACTGGGCGTGTGTGCCCAGGCCGAACGGCAGACCTTCGACGCGCACCTCGAGCACGCCGCCAAGCGTGTCGCCTTCTTTGCCGCAGACGTCGATCAGTTGCTTGACTTCTTCGTCGCGTTCGGGGCTAAGCGAGTAGAGTTCGCTCTGGTCGCGAATAGCCCGCTGCTCGTCGAGCGAACCGGGCTGCGCCGGTAGCGAAATGCCGCCGAGCTCCACCGTATAGCCGAAGGCCGTGATGCCGAACGCGGCCAGCAATTGCTTGGCCAGTGCGCCGGCGGCGACGCGCGCCGTGGTCTCGCGCGCGCTGGCCCGTTCGAGAATGCCGCGAATCGAGCCGAGGTACTTCATCGCGCCGGTCAAGTCGCCGTGGCCGGGACGAGGGTTATCGAGATCGCCGAGGCGCTCGAGTTTGGCGTCTTTGTTGATTACCTGCAGGGCGATCGGGCTGCCGATGCTGCGCCCCTGCCAAATGCCGGTGAGAATTTCGACCTGGTCGGTCTCGATGCGCTGCCGACCGCCGCGGCCATAGCCCCCTTGGCGACGGCGCAGCTCGGCGTCGATCGGCGCGTTGTCGATCGTCACGCCGGCCGGAAAGCCGTCGACCAGCGCCAGCATGGTCTTGCCATGCGATTCGCCCGCGGTCCAGTATCGCAACATCAGCCAGCGGTCCCCAGGTATTTGGCGGCGCAACTGGGCCGCTGTGCAGATTTTACCTACGTTGCCGAACTGGTCCTAGGTTGATTCAGGCGTTGCCCAGCCTGCTTTGACAGCTTGAGTCGCGAAACCTAAAATCGTAGGTCTCGCCGCGGCGAGCAAATCGGTCGGGGGCGTAGCTCAGTTGGGAGAGCGTCGCGTTCGCAATGCGAAGGTCGTGGGTTCAACTCCCATCGCCTCCACTTCGGCAACCCGCCGGCACCCTAGCGTGCCGGCGGGTTGTTTTGTTTGCGAGCGGCCTACGCCGCGATGATCGCAATCGCCCCTCGCTCCAAGACGGCTGGCCGCGGGAGTGCGGCCTGCTGCCGTACTGCGGAAGGAAGCTGGAGCCGGTGCGCGTGCGAATTACGTCTCGAAGTCGCTGCTCGCGCCGATTTTGATCACCAGCAAAGACACAAGCACGATCAGTCCGACGCCGATCAGAATGACAGCGATCATGCCGACCTTACCCCAATCGGTGTTTTCGGCTGCGCGGGCGTCGAGAACCGCCTTCACCTGCCGTAGAAGAGACTCGAACATCGCCGGCGGGCAATTGTAGCGCTTTGGATCGACGGCGAGTTGGTACACCTCCATGGCCTGCTGCCAGCGCTTGGTGTCGACCATGATCTGCATGAGGCCCAGCAGCGATTCGTTTATCAGACGCCGCACCAGCGGATGCTCGGCATTGAGGTTCCAGCGCCCATCGGGCAGCTTGAGGACCACCTGCTGACCAGGCAGGGCGTTGGCGAAGGCGAGGTTCAGCTTTTCCCAATACTCGTTCGAGTCGGACTTCAAGATCAGAGCGCGGAGCAGCTCGTGCAGTGCCGGCTCGAGCTGCCCCTTCGACAGCCAGGCGATGGCCTTGTTGTAGTACACGTCGCCTTGCGTGGGCTCGAGCCGCTGCATGTCGTTGAACGCTTGCAGGGCGTCGTCGAACCGCCGCAAGCGCAGGTAGGCGACCCCCAGGTTCTGGTAGATGCGGAAGTTGCCGACGTCGAGGATTTCGGTGGTCGGCACGCCGCGCGCCAATCGCGATTCGCGCGAAGCCTGGTTCACAGCCTGGTCCATTTCGCGGGCCCGCTCGAGCGCTTCGGCCGAATGCTCGTAGCTGACCTTAGCGTTTTCCGGCAGGTTCTGCATCATGGGGTCGACCTTGCGCGTTTGCGCATCGCCCCGGCTGAGATAGTAGCGTGCCACGTCCTGGTACACGCCGTTGGGCATGTCGGTGAACGGCAGCCGAGCTTGGGTCGGCCCGTGAGGAGTATCGAGAATCGCGCGGCCCTTCTCGACCGTCCAAATCGCCTCGTTCAAGATGCCGATGTTCTGACCGGTCGGGTCCTGGCCGGCAATCGCACCGGCAAGTCCCTTGTAGACTTTGAAGCTTTCGGGACAGGCGTTGGCGGCGCTGGTCCATAGGCTCATCTCGTCCATCCAGTCCTTATTGCGCACGAAGGACCATCGACCATAGGCGCAGACCGCCAGCACGGTGACGGCGAGCATTGCGTAGCGCACCACCGGCTTGCGGACGTGGACCCGGCGCACGAACTGCTGCACCAGGCCGGGCACAACGGCGGCCACGGCGCCGACCATGCCCACCAGCGGCAGATACATGAACCGCTCGCCCATGATGCTGCCGATCGGAATCAACAGGTTGGCCGTCAGGAAAAAGCCGCTGCCGACCCAGAAGAACATCATGAAGAAGAACAACGGCTTGTTGCGCCAAAACGAGACGATCATCACGACCACCGACAGCAAGCAAGCTGCCAGCGCCAACCAACACGCAACGTCGTTCGGGTCGGTGAACGTCCAGCGGAACAAGGGGATCTGGTCGTACGAATAATCGCACGACAGCGTCTTCGGCCAGACGAACAGCAGCGCGTAGTAGCCGATGACCTTGATGGCCGTCATGCGGCCTGTAACCCAGGCGGCCATGTCCTGGACGGTCTGGTTGTCGGAAATTTTCGGCGTAAATGCCCAGGCACAGGCGATCGGGTTATCGGCGCCGATTTCGCCGAACACCGGCGACGCTTTGAGCATGATGTAGCGGGCGATGAACAAGCACAGCACCGCGCCGAGGATGCTCGCGTAGCTGATCCAGCCGCCCCCCTTGATGCGGCGGAACAGTTCGCTCAATTGGGCCCAGCGGTCCTCGTCGCTAAAGCAATAGCCTGCAAATCCCGCGGCGACCAGCGGAATGATCAGGAATACGGCGACCGCTGCGCCGACGTACAGCCCTGGGCTGGCGCCCATCAATGCAACCGAAAGTATCACCGCGGCTCCGCCCAGAGCAGCGATCACCAGCGAGGTGAGCAGGACCCCGGTTCGCAGCTTGCCCCAGTCGTACAGCGAGTAGTCGTACAGCGCGACCGCCAGCAGAATGACGAACGCGCTTTCCTTGCAAAACACACCGAGCAAACTCAGCAGCGTCAATAACACCTGATAGCCCACCGGCCGGCCTTGCATGACCGCGCCACCCCAGCCGACGAGCATCACCGGCAACGGCAGAAAAGCTACCGGGCCAAGCAGCGTCTGCTCGAGGACGCCAAGCATGGCCACCGTGCAGATGAAGCCCACAACGGCGATGAAGCTTTGCAACAGCGGGGCGCGGCTGCGGCGCTGCTGCAGGTGGATCCATACCAAGGCGGCGACGCCCGCGCAGTACAGGCCAATCCACAAGATCAACTGCCAGATGCCCGACTCGATGCTGATCGGCCCCAACGACGGCGCAAGCGCCAAGCGCAGGGCAGCCAGCGCCCCGGTCCAGGTGAGCACGGAAATCGGCAACTCGAACCGCGGACGTTGGCCCGCCGGACGTTCGTAACTCAAGCGGTGCAAGTGCAGCCCGGCCAGCACGCAAAACGCCACCAGCAAGTCGGCGCGGCCGACGATATTTGTCACGCTCTCGGTGTTCAGCGGATGCGCAGCAAAAATCGCCGCCGCCGCCAAAGCGGTCCAGTGCTTCCGCATCAGGTCGAGCACCAGGCCGTAGAACATCACGGTGTTCGCCCAGTGCAGCAGCAAGTTCACCACGTGATAGCCGGGCGGGCTGCCTGCGTTCCCGATAAAGCTCCAGTTGAGCATGTACGAGAACGTCGTAAGCGGTCGGAACAGGTTACTTTCCCAGGTCGGCCACCAGTACCCACGCGAGAAGATCAGCTTGACCTGGTCCCATAGATCGCCGGGCTTAGCCCAATCGACCCGCAGCCGCGTGTCGGCGCCGACGATGAGGTAATTGTCGAGCACCAACCCGCATTGGAACGAGTTGCTGTAGGTGGCCAGCGCGACACCGGCCAGCAACAGCCCGACGGCCAGCGGCCCCGGGCGGCGAAATGTCCCCACGAGCTGCCGAAACAACGGCTGATCGGATTCGGCCGCAACCACGGTCGACCTCGCGGAAGACGGCGACCGCTTGACCGCGCCGTTGGCAGACTTCTTATTGGTGGTCGTCTCGAATCGAGTTGTTCGACGTGCCGTCTTGCGCATTATCTTCCGCCAAGCCCTGATGACCCGAGAGTTTTATGATACCGCGGCAGGCGGGACGAAAAAACTTGGAATGCTCGGCCAATCGAGGCCAAAAGGTTGGCTGCCGCGGTCAAAACAGCGAATCGGCGCGCATCGACCGGTAAACTTGATACCAGCCGAACCTCGGACCAGCCAACGCAACGAACCCACCTTGCGACCATCCCGGAGCGCGACGATGCTCGATCAACCATTGCCGCCCCCCGCGACCCCGCCCAAGCGATCATGGTGGCCGATTGTCCTCACGGTGCTCGTGGGCATCGCCATCGCCGCGGCGTTAGTGTTCCTGACCCTGGGTGTTTTTGCCGTCGTGCTGGCCATTGCCGGCGGCGTATTTGCCTTGGCCGCGCTGCACTACCTTGTCTGGGGACAATGGCTGAGCCGGATGATTCGCGACGAAGTCGAGGCCGAGGAACAACGCGAACGCGACCATGGCTAGGTGCCTCGCTGCTCGATCTCGGCAATCTTTCCGACCCGACGCGCATGGCGGCCGCCTTCGAAGTCGGTCTTCAGCCAAATCTCGACCATGCGATCGATCAGCCGCTCGCCCAACATGTCGGCCGACAGGCAGAGCACGTTCAGATCGTTATGTCGGCGGCTCATCTCGGCCGACAGATCGTCGTGACACGGCGCGGCGCGCACCCCGGGAAACTTGTTGGCTGTAATGCACATGCCGATGCCCGTGCCGCAGATCAAGATGCCGCGATCGACTTCGTGGCGGCTGACCATCTGACCCACCACCGCCGCGATGTCCGGGTAATCGACACTTTCGCAGTCGTTCGGACCGACGTCGATCGCTTCTTGCTCCAGGCGGCGGAGCAGCTCAAGCACGCGTTCCTTGACCGAATAGCCTCGATGATCGCTGCCAACAGCGATACGCATAGTTCAGGTTCCCTTTCGTTTCGACGACCCGCTGGCGCGCGGCGTCGATTTGTTCTGACCCACTCCAATTTCGTCGAGCCAAGCGTCGACCTCGCTGCGAATTTGCGTTGCGCAGCGGCGATAGATTTCGACCGGCCCACCGACCGGATCGCTCACGTCGCTGCCGTTGTGGCACAACAGCTTGACGCGACCGGCGGCGTCGGGCCAATGCCCGATCACCGACTCGCGATGCGACCGCGTCATCGTCAGAATCAGATCGGCATGCCGGACCAACGCCTCGGTCAACGGCTGGCTCTCGTGATTCAACAGGTCGATTCCCAGGTCGCGCATCACCGCCACCGCTTCCAGGCTGGCCCGGCTGCCGTTCATCGCGGCAATCCCGGCCGAAACCACCATCAGCCCGTGGTCTTCCACTTCTTCCGGACGACAATTCAAACGTTCGGCCGCAGCATGGCGGAACATTCCCTCGGCCATCGGGCTGCGACAGGTATTTCCCGTGCAGACAAACAACACCACCGTGCTCGCCAGGCGCTTGATGGTGCTCGGCGACACAACGCCCACGCGCACCACTTCGTAGCGATTGTCTTCGACTTGCACCACGCTCGACGGCTGGCCGAAGCGGCTGCGGCCATCGTCGATCACCAGTTGCACGGCGCCATCGGCCGCTTCGATCACCTCTTGAGCCGTCACCGCCTCGCTGGCGTTCGGCAGCGCGGCGTTCGTAATCACCACCGGACCGGCCAGCAGCCGCAACACATCCTGAATCGTTTGATGCGCCGGCACGCGCAATCCCAGCCGACCGGCAGGAGCCACGGCTCTCTGCACGGTTTGCGAGAGTTGCTTCAGCAGGCTATCGGGATGATGATCCTCGACCACCAAGGTCACCGGTCCCGGCCAGCACCGCCGGCCAAGGCGTTGGCCCATCTCGCACAGGTCGGGAACATAATCCAAGGCTTCGTCGGCGCTTTTCACGGCCAGCACCAGCCGGCCGTCGCCGGGGCTCTCCGAGGGCTGCGGGCTCCGCTGGGCGAGCTTCGCAAGATTTGCGACCGACGCGTCGTGCAATGCGCTGGCGGCGAGCACGTACACGGTCTCGGTCGGAAACGCGACGACCTTGCCTTCGGCTAATGCTTGGACGGCACGATGCACCACATCGCGCGAGTCATCGGCGCTCGTAGCACTGCGCAGATCGATGACATGAGGCGACATTTATCGGCACCAATTCAGCAGTTCGTGCGTACCGCGCCGATCCCGACCTACCTAATTGAGACTCGACGCCAATCCACCATGCAGCCCGACAAACCGGACCGCAGTCTTTTGCTCGTCGTCATGCTGCGACAAACAACGAAACGCGAGGCTCACGGCCTCGCTTGTCGATGCGGAACGGACATTCTCAACCGGCGCGCGATTCCAACCCTGCCCCGCAAGCGCAACCATCGAAAACGTGCCGGTAATGCACGTCACCAGACGAGCGATTCTTGTGGCGGTTTGACAATCGTAATAGATTACTATACAGGCGCTTGCGCAAAACCGTCAAGCCGACGACAGCGCGTTTCCAGAGTGCTCATCGACGCCCGGCCGCGTATGCTAAATTGAGCCACTGATCAGGGCCGGCAGACCGAAGTGAACGGAACTAGTTATTTGGTGGTGATTTGATGGCACGCGTGGTGCTCGCCATGTCCGGGGGGGTCGACAGCAGCGTGGCGGCTCATCTGCTGGTCGAGCAGGGGCACGAAGTTATCGGACTTTTCATGCGCCATGGCGCTGCCGAAGCGCCGGCCTGCCCTGCCCCGAGCGACACCCTCGCCACGGCCAGTTCCGTGTTGCCGATTCTTTCGCGCGGCTCGTCGCACAAGCAGGGATGCTGCAGCAGCAGCGATGCCGCCGATGCCCGCCGCGTTGCCGATCGCCTCGGGATCGATTTTTACGCCTTGAATTTTGCCGACGCGTTCGGCCAGATCATCGACTATTTCGTCGACGAGTACGGCGCGGGACGCACCCCCAATCCGTGCGTGATGTGCAACAACTGGCTGAAGTTCGGCAAGCTGCTTGACTATGCCGACACGGTGGGCGCTGAGTTCGTCGCCACCGGGCACTATGCGCAACTGGCACGCGGCGTCGACGGACGGCTCGCGCTGCTGCGCGGTGTCGACGTGCGGAAAGATCAGTCGTACGTGCTGTTCGGCATCGACCGCCAGATGCTGGGGCGCGTGATGCTGCCGGTCGGCGCCTTTACCAAGGACGCGATCCGCGCCCAAGCACGCGACATCGGCCTGCGCGTGGCCGACAAGCGCGACAGCCAGGAAATCTGCTTCGTTCCCGATGGCGACTATGCGGCGCTGGTTCGACGGCGTTTCGGCGAACGCTCCGGCGAACTGGTGACCGTTGATGGCCAGGTCGTCGGCCGGCACGAGGGGATCGAGCATTTCACGATCGGACAGCGCAAAGGAATCGGCGTCGCGCTGGGCGAACCGCAGTACGTGGTGCGCCTCGAGCCCGAAACGCAGCGCGTCGTGATCGGCCCGCGCGAGGCGCTCTTGCGACTCGAACTGTTCGCCGCGCGCACCAACTGGCACGTCGATCCCGACGATCGACCGATCGAATGCTCCGTGCAGATTCGCTACAACAGCGCCCCGGCGCCGGCCCGTGTCACCCCGCTTGCCGGCGAGCGCATGCACGTCGAATTCCACACACCGCTGGCGGGCGTGGCCCCGGGCCAGGCGGCTGTCTGCTACGACGGCCCCCGGGTGCTGGGGGGCGGCTGGATCGAGTGAACCTGGCGCGCGCGGCCGCTTAGCGGCCACGCGGCGGTGCATCGAGCGCCTGCCGCGACGCTCGAAAAAACTCGAGCACCTTGGCCTGCTCGTCGAACGTGCGCTGCTCGACCGCCGTGATCTGCTCGTCGACGCGATCTCGCAGCCAACGAAGGTCCGCGTCACGACAGGGCATCCCGCCGTCGATCGTGACGAACACCGGATTGGTATGTGCTTCGGAATCGGGCAGCCCCGCGCGCGTTGTCGAGCCCGCCTTCGCGGCGATCCAAACCGGCTCGGCGGCATCGATCGCCGCTTCAAGCGTGAACCAATCCTTTGCTTCGCGAGGGGCGATGCGGCGGCGCTCGACGCTTTTACCATTGGCAATCAACTCGACATAATCGATCGCGGCCGCCGGCGAGCGCACCCGCACTTTCGCTTGCAGCCGTTCGCGGGCATTCGCCGGTCGATCGATCGTATCGCCAGGGCGGTGACCATCGACTTCAAGCAGCAGCAGCGGCCCCGTGGTAATGAAGCTGCGCCCCTCGGCCGCGGCGCGGGCCCAAGCCACGGGGTCGTGTTCGCCGCTGGTGTGAGCATATGTGCGACAATCGCCGAGCACGCGGCACACCGGATAGTCGCTCGCCCCGAATGCCGCGAAGCGGAATCCCGCGCCGAGCATGTGGTACCAGCCTTCGAGCCCGATGCCGCGGTACTCGGCAAACTGCAATAGTTCCACGCCGTCGGTCGCTTGTTGTGCAAAGTCGATGTACACCTCGCCGCCGTTGCCGCCGTGCAGGTTGATCGAGTACCCGCCCAACGTTCGCGCCTCGAGGCCCATCACGCCCAGCGGGGGCCAACGATTTGGATCGACCGTCTGCCCGGCGAGCAGCGTCGCGCTTTGCAGCACCGTGCCCAAGTGGCCGTAGGAGCGCGTCACGTATTCCTGCCCGGCGGCGATCGTGTAACCACCGCGCTCGACAATCGCCTGCCGCCCTTGGACGCGCTGCGGCGCCATTCGCTGGTCGCGCCAATCGCCGACGTAGCTGCCACCGTCGTTGGCCGACAGGATGTAGCCGTACTCAAGGTCTTCCGCGGCGATCAGGTCCAGGGCCCGTTGATCGTCATCGGCGGTGACTCGGGGCAAATGAATGTGCGTGTCGCCCGAGTGATAACCCTCGCCGGCCAGCGGCGCGACCCGCGTCAGCTCCATCTTCACATCGGTCGAGCGCTGCGGCAGGGCCTGCACGGTTTCGGTTACCGGCTCGAACTCGAAGCCCTTCCAAAGCTCGAGGCGCGTCGCGCCGGGCGGCACCGTGACTTCGAACTCACCGGTGCTGTAAAAGAACCAGCCGTAGTAGCGAAACGGCCCCTTGGTCAACCGGTTGCCTGCGCGGAACAAGCTCCAATTGGCCAACGGGTTCTCGCGCGGCTCGTAGTAGTTGCCGTCGGCGCCGACCACGTTCACGCGGCAGAACGTCGGTCGTTGCGTCGCGTGGTCGACCACCCTCACGCGCAAACGTGCCGCATCGTCCGAAGCATACACCTGCGGCTTCCCTTCGTGGCGAAAGCCTTCAGGCGTGTGGATGCGGCCCTCGGCGCTGGGATCGACCGACGCTCCGCCCGCGGGCGGGTAGCCGCGCACAGGCGTGGCTGCGGCAAGGCACACGAGCGCGGCGGTGAGTACTCGCGAAAGTCGATTCACCGCCGCAACCTGTTTGACAGAGGTTCAAGCCGCTTCGGTAAAGCGCGGCTCCCGCCGAGCCGGTCGATCATCAAAGGCTCAGCAGCAGCTTCGCCCTCCCTCCGGGCGCTGTCGAACGACGAATTCGAAGCCGTGTTGCTACGCGAAGAACGTGGTCACCGGCTCGTTCTGCACCAGCTCACGCGGCTGGTTCAGGTGGTTGTAGGCGATCGTGTGCGGATCGATGCCGAACGAGTGGTAGATCGTCGCCAACAGCTCGCCCGGATGAACGCGCCCTTCGAGCGGCGCCGAAGCGGTCTTGTCGCTCTTGCCATGGACGTAGCCGCGCTTGGTGCCGGCGCCGGCCACGACCGCGGTGTAGCAGTACGGCCAGTGATCGCGACCATCGGAGCTGTTGTTGTTGCCCGAGGTGCTGACGCCGCGCTGCGGGCTGCGGCCGAACTCGCCGATCGCCACGACCAGCGTGTCCTTCAGCAGGCCGCGATCGTCCATGTCGGTAATCAGCGCGCTGAGTCCGCCATCGAGCAGCGGTCCGCTCTGATCCTTCATCCGCTTCGTCAGGCCGACGTGGTGGTCCCACGAGTGATTGTCGCTGTTGGCAACCTTGGGCCACACAACCTCGACCACGCGCGTGCCGGCTTCGACCAGGCGGCGCGCCAACAGGCAGCTTTGACCGAACGTGTTGCGGCCGTACATGGCCCGCGTGGCAGCGCTTTCGGCCTCGAGATTGAACGCCTCGCGGGCGTTGCCCGACAGCACCAGGTCGAGGGCGCGCTCGTAGTAGCTGTCGAGCTTGAAGTCGCTGACGGCCTTATCCACCTCGGGCATGCCCGAATCGATGAGCTCGCGCAGGCGTGCGCGGCGTTCGAGCCGGGTGGCAAACACTTCAGGCCGCAGCTTCAGATCGTCGATCTTGATGCGGTCCATCTTGGCCATGTCCAGGTCGTCGCCGTCCGGATACAGGGTGTACGGGTCGTACGCCCGGCCCAGGAACCCGGCGGTGCCGCCCTTGCCGACCACGTTGCTCTCTTGCAGCGGGCGGGGGAGCATGACGAACGGCAGCATCGGCTCCTTCACAGGGCGCAGCCGCACGAGCTGCGAGCCGAAGTTGGGATAGTCTTTCGGGCTGGGGGGCTCGAGCTGGCCGCTGGGGCTGACCTTGTCGGTCGTGTAGCCGGTCATCATCTGGTAGATGGCCGCCGTGTGATTGAACAAGCCGTTGGGGGTGTAGCCCATCGAGCGGATCATCGTGAAGCGGTCGTTGATCTGCGCGAGCTTCGGCAGAATCTCGGTGAACTTGACGCCGGGGATCTTGGTGTCGATGGCGCTGAAGGCGCTGCGGACATTGTCGGGCACGTTGTCCTTCGGGTCCCACAGGTCGATGTGGCTGGGCCCGCCTTGCAGGTACACCAGAATGATGCTCTTGGCCTGTCCCCAGCCTGGGGCGTTGCTCGCGCCCGGTTCGCTGCGCGTGGCTGCCGAGGCGGCTTGCAGCTTGAGCATCGAGCCGAGGCTGAGCCCGAGCATGCCCGAGCCGCCGACACGCAGCACGTCGCGGCGCGTCATGCCGAGCGATCGGTCGCAGAGATCCTTACCGCGAGAGCCGGGGATAATGAGCATGGCGGAACTCCTGAGGAAATGCTGAATGCTGAATGGTCTTTACTAGCTACTAGCCACTAGCAACTTTCTTAGTGATTGAACAAGAACGCCGGGCTGTTGATCAGGGCCCACGCCACATCCTGGGCGGCGGTCAAACGGCGATTTTTCATCTGCTCGGTGCTCATCTTGACATCTTCTCGCAGCTGAACCAAGCGCCCGTCGAGCGGCACCGGGCGGCTGACCAGCTCGAGGTTCTCGCGCAGCTCCTTGAGGTGCGGGTCGATCGGCAGCGGACGGCGGCTTTCGGCGACTGCCGTCTCCTTGGCCCGCAAATCGGCGTCGATCGTGCGGTAGTACTTCGCGAGCTGGTCCTTTTGCGCGTCGGTGCGGCTGGCTGCGGGCACCCGGTACGCCGCCAACAAGTCGTCCGACAGGCCCAACGCCAGCGGCGGCTTGGCGACTGCCACCGAAATGCGGAACCGCCCCAGCACGTGATTCTCTTGCTTGAAGTTGTGCTGCAACTTGAACGTCAGCTTGGTGCCGCCTTCGAAGCCGATCGGCTCCTTGACTTCGAACACCGCCCAGTGCGAGACCCCCGTGCCGCGGCCGACCGCCCAACCTTGTTGGGGCACCGGGTTGCGATCGATCGCCTGGGCAATCGAGAAGTTCTCTTGGGTGAAATCAGCCTGCGGCTTCTGCAACGTCACCAGCTTGACCTGCTTTGCGTCGTTGGCGGCCACCGCCTCGACCTCGAACTCGTTGAGCACGAAGTTGCCGCCGGCCAGCCCCGGTCCATTGCCGGGCAGGCTCGCGTCGGCCAGCGCCTCGAGCCGGATGCCGGTGATGCCGCGCAGTTGCGTGGTCACCTCGATCTCGTACGTTCCCTTGCCCAGCTTGCGACCCTTGTCGTCGGTCACCTTCGCCAGGATCGAACGATCGGCCTGCACCACGGCGTCGATGCCCTTGGGCGATTGCTTGAGGGTCGGCACCAGCGGCAGCCATTCGGTCTGGACGGCCTGCTTCTTCTCCCAAGCCAACTGCTTGGCCGGGAGCGTCTCTTCGTACTTGGCGAGCTCGGCCTTCAGCTTGGCCGTTTCGGCGTCCTTGACCTTTTCCTGCTCGGCGATCTTCGGG
>DASZPI010000688.1:0-2571 GCA_035550355.1 Pirellulales bacterium | reverse complement strand
CGGGCCAAGAGCGATCCGTCGGGCAACAACGAGGCGAGCTACCATCTGACGCTGCTGGCCGCGAACCTTACCGGCTTCAAAAACCTGGTGAAGCTCGCCTCGGCAGCGTTCCTCGAAGGCTTTTACCGCAAGCCGCGGATCGATCGCGAGTTGCTCGAGGCGCATCACGAAGGGCTGATCTGCCTCAGCGGCTGCGCCTCGGGCGAGTTGAGCAAGGCGATCTTTAAGGGGCAAAGCCCCGATTTTCGGTTCGCCGAGGCCGAGCAGATCGCCGCCTGGTTTCACTCGATCTTCGGCGATCGCTACTACCTCGAAATCCAGAACAACGGCGTCGAGATCCAGCGCGTGGCGCTCGAAGGCACGGTCGACGTGGCCCGCAAGATGGGCCTGCCGCTGGTGGCCACAAGCGATGCCCACTATGTGAACCGCGAGGACGCCGAAGCCCAGGATGTGATGCTGTGCATCAACACGGGCAAGTTCCGCACCGACACCAACCGCATGCGGATGGAAGGCGACCAGTTCTACCTCCGCGCTCCCGAGGAGATGTACGAGTGGTTCCCGGGACTTGAGGACGCGGTGGCCCGCAGCCAGGAGATTGCCGATCGCGTCGATCTGCAACTCGAGCTGGGCAAGCGGCACTTCCCGAACTTTCAGTTGCCGGCCGCGAAGACCGCCGGCGACTACCTGCGCGAGCTGTGCCTCAAGGGGCTCGCCGAGCGCTATGCCGACGACCCGGAGCGCTGCCTCGCGGGTGTATTGCAGCCGGTGGTGCTCGAGCGTCTCGACCGCGAGCTCGACGTGATCAATAAGCTGGGGTTCCCGAACTACTTTCTCATCGTTTGGGACTTCGTGCGGTTCGCGATGGAGAACCGCATTCCGGCCACGGCGCGTGGCAGCGGCGTGGGCTCGCTGGTGGCGTACGCCTTGTACCTGAGCCACGTCTGCCCGCTGCGCTACGACCTGCTGTTCGAGCGGTTCCTCGACATCAACCGGCTCGAAGCCCCCGATATCGATATCGACTTCTGCCAGGAGCGGCGCGAAGAGGTCATCAACTATGTAAAGGCCAAGTACGGCGCCGAGAACGTCGCGCAGATCGGCACGTTCGGCACGCTCAAAGCGCGGGCGGCGATCCGCGACGTGGGCCGCGCCCTGGGCTGGCCCATCCCGCGCGTCGACGCGATCGTGGCCATGGTCCCCGACGAGTTGGGCATCAAGCTGAAGGATGCCATCGAGCAAAGCGAAGACCTGAAAAAAACCTACACCGGCGATCCCGAAGCCGCCGAGCTGCTGAACCTGGCAATGAAGGTCGAGGGGCTGGCGCGCAATGTCGGCACGCACGCCGCCGCGGTGGTGATCGCCGATCGCCCGCTGGTCGAGTACGTGCCGTTGCAACACGTCACCGGCAAGAGCGAAGTCATCACCCAATGGGCGATGGGTGACGTCGAACGCGCCGGCCTGTTGAAGATGGACTTCCTGGGCCTGCGCAACCTGACGATCCTCGCCCGGGCGGTCGACCTGATCGAGCAGTCGACCGGCACGCGCGTCGACCCGCACAAGTTTCCGCTCGACGATGCCGAGACCTTTGCCGTGCTCAGCCGCGGCGAGACGAAGGGCATTTTCCAGCTCGAGAGCGGCGGCATTCGCGACCTGCTGCAGCGGATGAAGCCCGACCACTTCCGCGACATCATCGCCACGAACGCCCTGTACCGCCCCGGCCCGTTGGAAGGCGGCATGGTCGACGAGTACATCCAGGTGAAGCTCGGCCGCAAGCAGGCCGAGTACTTGCACCCGGTGATGAAAGACGTGCTCGAAGAGACCCACGGCGTGATGGTCTACCAAGAGCAGGTGATGCGAATCTTGAATCGCCTGGGGAACATCGAGCTCCCCAACGCGTACACATGCATCAAGGCGATCAGCAAGAAGAAACTGGAGATGATCGCCAAGTACAAAGGCGAGTTCGTCGCCGGGTCGAAGGAAAAGGGCCTCACCGAGTCGCAGGCCGTCAACCTGTTCGAGATGATCGAGAAGTTCGCCGGCTACGGTTTTAATAAGAGCCACTCGACGGCCTACGCCTTGATCGCCTACATGACGGCCTACTTGAAGGCCCATTACCCGGTCGAGTTCATGGCCGCGCTGTTGTGCGGCGACATCGAGGGCCGCAACTTCAAGAAGAAGGACTCGCTCGTCGAGCACCTGGAAGATTGCCGGCGAATGAACATCACGGTCATGCCGCCCGACGTGAATACCTGCGACGCCGACTTTTCGGTGTCGGAGGGGAAAATCTACTTCGGCCTCGCGGGCATCAAGGGGTGCGGCGGCAGTGCGGCGACGTCGCTCTCGGCGGAGCGGAAGAAGAACGGCCCGTACAAAGACCTGTTCGACTTCTGCGGCCGATTGGATTCGCAAACCGTCAACCGCACGGCGATCGAATCGCTCATCAAGGCCGGGGCCTTCGACGGTTGCGGCGGCACGCGGGCCCAGTGGACCGCCGTGCTCGACAAGGCCCTGCAGTCGGCCGCTTCGGTGTTGGCCGATCGGAAGCGCGGGCAGAAAGGCCTGTTCGGCGAAGAG
>DASZPI010000687.1:0-4038 GCA_035550355.1 Pirellulales bacterium | reverse complement strand
CATTGCGGTGGCGGTCGTTTCCGCCGTTCTGCACGTTGCCCATGGCACTCTGCATTTTCTATCGTTTCAGGCCGACATTGCTCAGCCACTTTGCCGTGCGCGAGTGGTAATAGCCTTTGCTCAGCGTGGCGGCCTGCTTGTCGTATTGGCCGGAATGCACGTCGATCAATTCCAGCGTGAGCAGGTAGTCACGCTGGTAGTCGCGATTTTCGTGCGTGGTGCCCGAGGTGATCGTCGCGTACAGCAGGCAATCGATGGGCTGACCTTGTTGCTCAAGCGCGGCGGCAAACATCCGCATGTTGGCCGGCACGAACAATTGATCGGGTCGCAGCCGGGTTTGCATCAGCCCCGCATCAATGAAACGCTTGTTCACGGGTTGGAAGACGTGCGAGTTGAGGATGTGCAGATCGATGACTTCATAGATTTGATCCTTAAAATCGCCGATCTCTTCGGCACTCTTGTTCTCGACGGCGACGAAGCAGATGCGCATCGGCGCCGGACCAACGGTGCCCACCGGGATCGCTTGCGGAGCATGCCGGGCCAGCAGTTGACCGACCGCTTCGGTCACCAGCGGCTTGAACGTTTCGGCGCCCGCCTGGTGACTGCCGACCATATCGGACTGGCCCGGAGCACGGACTTTGGCGAACTGATTGCCACGGCAGCCGGCAGCAACTCCGCCGGAGAGCAGCAAGCCGATCGAGAGAAAACCACGTCGGTTCATTCGAGCTTCCCTTCCTTGGGAGCGACGCGCACGAGCGGGGCTCGCGCGATTACGTGCCGGTAACCATCCTGGGCGTCGGCACATTCGGGATTATTCGGCCATTTTGCCACCGCATCTTAAGTTGCCCATCGAGCGGCGGACAACCGCAGTTCCCGTGCACCGAAGCAACACTACTCATCTCGCCCAGCCGCCCAATAGATCATCCGCGGCAGCCATGCTTGCAATCCTTCGGTCACGGTTGCCGTAGGAATATCGGGGTGGCAACTGAACACAATCACCCGCCCCTTGCCATACGTCGAACGCACCGCAGCAGGCGTATCTGGCATCACCCCGCCCGGAACATTCTTTTTCGTTACCTCCGATCGGTAAGTCGCTAGAACTTCAAAATCGGGAATCTGGTCATTCTCGGCAGGAGCGAGAATCGGGCCGTTGCCGTAATGAATGAGCACGCGCTGCAGGTTCGATTCGAACAACGACTGTGCGGGACGGCTGAGCTCGATTTCGACCGTGCCAATGCCCCGCGCCCAGTGCTCGCGATCGACGGTCTTGGCGTCGAGAATGTTCAGGCCCCAATCGTAGCTGCAGGTCGCCAGGTATCCGCCGGCACAGATGCCCATGTATCCGCCGCCGTGGCGAACAAACTCGCGCACCTTCTCGCGTCCTTCTTCTTCCATGAAGCGGGCCTGCTTGCTTGCCGAACCGCCGGGAACGAACAGCAGGTCGAAGTCGTCGAGCCGACCGGCACGAATGTCGAAGCCGCGCAAGTACGTTACGCGCAGGTCATCGCGAGCGTGCAACAGCTTGTACGATTTCGGGTCGCTGTCCTGGTTGATGGTGTAGATCGCCACGCGAATGGGCGACGCACTCGCTGGCGGCGGCGCAGCACTGCCGTCGTTCGCGCGAACCGATGCCGCGACGATCGCACCGACGACGAAGATGCAGGCCCTGATTCGCAGCGCCAAATTGCGTGTCATGCCCTTTTTCCCCTTTGCATTGCGTGATAACGGCTCGATTATAGTCGGGTTTGACCCGTTTTCCGCCTAGGCATATAATCGCGCCGTCACTTAAGGACCGGCAATAGGTTTTGGCGTCATGGAGGGCGTCGCCAGCCGGTCCGACGAGTCCCCTGAGCAAGGATGCCTCGGTTGTTGGGACTTCTCGTCCATCGTTCGCGCATGCCGCAGGAGGCGTCGGTGTCGGCTGGCTTTTCCAGCGCTTTTCGCGACCACGACGCCAAGGATCGCGTCCGCCAGGCGGTCGATATCGTCGACCTGGTCGGCGATTATCTGCAACTGCGCCGCGAAGGGCGGATCTACAAAGCGCTCTGCCCCTGGCACGACGATTCGCGCCCCAGTCTGCAAGTGAACCCCGAGCGGCAATCGTATCGCTGTTGGGTATGCGACCTCGGTGGCGACATTTTCAGCTTTGTGATGAAGATGGAGAACGTCGCCTTTCCCGAGGCGATGCAATTGCTCGCCGATCGGGCTGGTATCAAGCTCGACACGCGCGGCAGTGGAAGCAACGACGCAAAACGGCTGCTGTACCAGGCGCTTGCCTGGGCCGAACAGCAGTTTCACGATTACTTGCTGCGCGCCCCCGACGCGGAACAGGCACGCAACTACCTGCACAATCGCGGCATTACCGATGAGAGCATTCGCAAGTTCCGTCTCGGCTATTCGCCCGAGGCGTGGGACTGGCTGATCAATCGGGCGCATGAAACGCCGTATACGCCCAAGGTGCTTGAGACGGTCGGAATGGTCGTTCCGCGCGAGCGCGGTTCCGGCGGCTACGACCGCTTCCGAGGCCGCGTGCTGTTTCCGATTCGCGACCCTCAACAGCGGCCGGTAGCCTTTGGCGGGCGCGTGCTGCCCGGCAGTCCCGAGGCCGAGAAAACCGCCAAGTACATCAATAGCCCGGAGACGCCGCTGTTCAGTAAAAGCCGCTTGTTGTACGGCCTCGATGTCGCGAAAGACGCCATGGCCAAGACACGCACGGTGGTGGTCATGGAAGGCTACACCGATGCGGTCATCGCCCAGCAATGCGGCTTCGGCAATGCCGTGGCCGTGCTCGGCACCGCGTTGGGCGAGCAACATGTGCATCTTTTAAAGAGGTTCGTCGATCGGATCGTCCTGGTGCTCGACGGCGATGAGGCCGGCCGGCGGCGCACCGACCAGATCCTCGAGCTGTTCATTGCCGAGCAGGTCGACTTGCGGATCGTCACTCCGCCGGACGACTTGGACCCAGCCGACTTTCTGCTCCAGCGCGGCTCCGAGGCGTTCTCGGCATTGCTCGACGGCGCGGTCGACGCCTTGGAACACAAAATACAAACCGCCACACGCGGCCTGACCGCCACCAGCGGCCTGCACGTGGTCACCCAGGCGGTCGAGGCGGTGTTGGCGACCTTGGCCCTGGCCCCGCGGCTGCAAAAATTGCCGGATACGGCGAGCCAGTTGCGCGAAGATCAAGTGTTACACCGTCTGGCGCGGTTCGCAGGCATTCAAGAGGACCGGCTGCGGCAGCGGCTGGCTGAGTTGCGACGTCAGAAGGCGGCAAAGGGTGCGCAAACTTCGAGCAAATTGGCAGCAATGGTTGCTCGTCCCAGCGCCGAGCCGCGGCACCCCCAGCGGGTGATCCTGGCCGAGTCGTGGCTACTGCAAATTGTGCTCGAATGGCCCGATTTTTTGCCCGAGATTCGTGCCGTCGTGCGTGAAGAACAATTCCGCTGTCCGAAGCGGCGCGCGATTTACGGCCTGGCAGGCCGCTTGGCCGATGCCGGACAGCAACCGACGTTCGAGCGAATGATGCTCGAACTTGACGACACAGAAATGAAAAGCACGCTGGTTCAGTTGGACGATGAGCGGCAAGCCATCGGACGCTTGGACGCAGCCAAAGAACTTCGCGACTTGTTGACGGTCTTTCACGACGATGCGCAGGCGTGCCGGACAGCGGATCTGGCCGATGTGCATGCCTCGATCGAGGCGGTCGATGAAGCAAAAGCGCTGGAGGCGCTGGTCAACAAGTTGCGGACCCGGAAAGGTATTTCCGTGCCCACGGATGGGTAGGGATGCCGATTTCGGTTGGACCGGCGCAGTGGCCTAGTTGCGAACTTGATTCGTCACTGCAACGGACCATAATCAACGGTTGTCTTTGAGCGCCATTGAAGGCGCCGGAGGGAAGACACGTGGATCTCGCTGACAAAGACCTGCAGGAGCTCGTTGCCACGGGCAAGACCCAAGGCTATTTGACCTACGATCAGGTCAACGACTACTTGCCCGACGAGGCGGTCAATCCGGACAAGCTCGACAATTTGCTGATGG
>DASZPI010000686.1:0-16470 GCA_035550355.1 Pirellulales bacterium | reverse complement strand
GTTTTTCGCGACGTTCGAGCAGTGTTCCGCCCTACCCAGCCGGAGGCGGTGCCCACGTCGCGCTCGCTTACGTTCAGAACAATTCTTTGATCTCGTGCTTGCCGAAGTCCACCAAGGCGAACGGCCGCTTCTGTGGGCCGGGCAGGTGGGTCTCAAGGTTCAGCCCCAGGCTGTGGAAGATGGTCGCGACCACTTCGCTCGGGTCGGTCGGCCGCTCGGCCGGCACGCCGCCGATCTGATCGCTGCGACCCACGACGCGGCCACCCTTGACGCCGCCACCCGCGAAGCCGACCGTCCAGCAACCCGGCCAATGGTCGCGGCCGCCGGCGGGATTGACGCGCGGCGTGCGGCCGAACTCGGCCAGGTTGGCGACCAGCGTCGTCTCGAGCATGCCGCGTTGCGACAGGTCTTCAAGCAGGGCGCTGTACCCTTGGTCGTACATCGGGGCGACGATGTCGCGCATGCCTTCGATCGAGGTGAACGGCTTGCTGCCGTGAATGTCCCAGGTAATTTCGTCGAACACCGTGAGGAAGGTATTCAGCGTGACGAATCGCACGCCGGCCTCGATCAACCGCCGGGCCAGCAAGCAGCATTGGCCGAAGCGGTTCATGCCGTAGTGCTCGCGAACCTTTTGCGGCTCCTTCGACAGGTCGAACGCTTCGCGGGCCTGCTTGCTGGTCATCAAGCGGAACGCTGCCTGGAAATTGCTGTCGAGCAATTGGGCGTCGTCGCTGGCCTCGAAGTTCTTGACGGTCTGATCGACGATCTCGCGCAGCTTTTGCCGCCGCGCCAAGCGTGCCTCGCCAATCTGTGCCGGAGGCAGCAGGTCGGGCACCTGGAAATTCGGCTTCGACGGGTCGGCCATCAGCACGAATGGATCGTTCGCTTTGCCCAAGAAACCTGCGTCCTGGCCATGCGGCAAGTTGCCGCCGGTGCGTCCCATCGGTTCGGGCAAAATCACATGCGCCGGCAGGTCGGTCTTGCGCCCCTTGAGATAACTCACCACGCAGCCGGCATGCGGCGTGTTGATGCCGCCGGTGAACAGCCGGCCGGTTTGCATCATCTGGTGGCCGGTATCGTGCACGGCGGCGGCGGTGTGATAGCAGCTCCGCACGAGCGAGTACTTGTCGGCATGCCGCGCCATCTTCGGAAAAATCTCCGAAATCTGAATGTCGCTGGCGCTGGTCGTGATGGGCTTGAACGGGCCGCGAATCTCGGCCGGAGCCTCGGGCTTCGGGTCCCACGTATCCATCTGGCTGGGTGCGCCCAGGTTGAAGATCATGATGCACGCGCGATCGTCGCGGGTGCGCTCGACCTTGCCCTGCGCCTCGGCGGCAATCATGTCGGCCAACGACAGGCCAATCGCTCCCAGGGTTCCCACCTGCAAGAAGTCGCGGCGGTTGATGCCGTCGCAAGTATGCGCGACACCTTTTCCCGTAACATTGAGCATCGAGGACTCCCGGTGAGAGTGCGGGTTGTGGTGCGGGAAGGAAGCGGCTGTGGGACCGATCGGCGACGAGGCGCATCGCGAACGGCCGATCGGCGAAGGCGTCGGCATCCCCCCGATCGATTCACCTTAGTCTGCCAAGCTTGGCCCCTGAAGTCAACAAACCCGTGGGCGGCGGTGTCGGCGGAACTCTGGGCCTGCGTGCGGGTTTGATGGGTATGAAGATCTCGCGACGCGTGTGGCTAGCGGGGCTGGTGCTGGCGGCGTATTTTGCGCCGCTCGAGCCACCGTGCACCGCCGCCGACCCGCCACCGCACGACCCCCTTGCCCAAGCCAAGGCCACTCTCGGACCGTGGCAGCCGTATGTCGGCCGGTGGCGCGGCGTGGGACAGCCCCAACGGGGTTCCAGTCGCGGGGCATGGTCCGAACGCTCGGCATGGAAATGGAACTTTGCCGATGGCGATGCCGCGATCATGTTCACGGTGGAAGGGGGAAAGCATTACACCGCCGGGCGAATTGTTGCTGGCGCGAAGCATGACACGTTCGACTTACAACTCACCCGGACCGACGCGACCATCGACCGATTCGTTGGCTCGCTCGCGGACCACGGGCAAGCGACGTTCAACGCGGCCGAGCCGGAGACCGCGGTCGCTGCGCGGATCACCTTCCGCCAGGTGGCCGAAGGGGACCGGATGCTCATGCTGCTTGAACGCCGCACGGGCGATGCGTTCAATCGCCTTGCCGAGATCGGCTATACCCGCGAAGGAAGCGATTTTGCCAAAGGCGCCGCCCAGCCCGAGTGTGTCGTAACCGGCGGGGCAGGGACGATCGCCGTCGAGTTTGAGGGCAAGACGTATTACGTCTGCTGTTCCGGCTGCCGCGATCTGTTCAACGAGAAACCGGCAGCCATCTTGGCCGAATATCAAAAACGCCGGCAGCAGCCGTGACGGCCGCATCCGACGCTGCTCTGTTGCGACAAATCGCTTGGCAATCGGCGGCCGAATCGGCTAGCATATTGCCTGCCGACGTTGTGGTCCCGCCCCCGATTGCCACACGCTTTGGTCGGCATGGAATCCTGCCAACGCAGCGAGCGCGACATGCAGTCGACTTGTCGATCGATTCGCCGGCTTTCCGCGTTTGTTCTGGCATTGGTTGCGGCGTCGGCCGCAGCCACTGCGGCCGAGATTCCCTCCGAGCATCTCGAATTCTTCGAGAAGCAGGTTCGACCGTTGCTGGCCGAGCACTGCTACGAGTGCCATAGCACGCAGGCCAAATCGCTCAAAGGCGGTTTGCGGCTCGACTCGCGCGACGCCGTCCTCAAGGGGGGCGACTCGGGCGAGGCGGTCGTTCCGCAGAAGCCTGACGAAAGTAACCTGATTCAGGCCATTCGCTGGCAGGGCTCAGAGATGCCTCCGACCGGAAAGCTGCCGGCCGACAAGATTGCGGTGCTCGAGCGATGGGTCGAGCTCGGAGCGCCTTGGCCGGACGAGCCCGATCAACCGGCGCCGGCAGTTGCCAAGACCTACGATTGGCCCGCACTGCGCGCGGGGCATTGGGCGTGGCGCCCCGTCGTACGTCCGCCGCTGCCGCCGGTCGCCGCTGCGAAGTGGTCGCGGAACGAGATCGATCGTTTCGTGCTCGCGCGACTCGAGGCGGCGGGCTTGCATCCTTCGCCCCCGGCCGAACCGGCGACGCTGATTCGTCGCCTGTACTTCGACCTGACCGGCCTGCCGCCGACGCCCGAAGAAGTGAAGGCGTTTGTATCGGTCGCGGGCAAGTCGCGCTCCGGTTCCAGCAAATCGGCCGAGGCCGCGTATGCCGCCGTGGTCGAACGCCTGCTCGAGTCGCCGGCCTACGGCGAGCGCTGGGGGCGGTATTGGCTGGATGTGGCGCGCTACAGCGAAGGCTACGGTGGATTCGTCGATAGCGCTGCATTGCCCAATGCGTGGCGCTATCGCGATTGGGTGGTTGCTGCGATCAACGCCGATATGCCGTACGACGAGTTCGTGCGTTACCAGCTTGCCGGCGACTCGATCGACAAGCAGCACGCGGTGGCCACCGGCTTTCTGGCCTTGGGCCCGACGTACATCGCCGACGGCGGCGTCGAAGAAGCGATCGCCCTGGCGAAGCTTGAAACGATCGACGATCGCGTGGACACGGTCACGCGCGGATTGATGGGCATGACGGTGTCGTGCGCGCGCTGCCACGATCACCGTTTCGATCCGTATCCGCAGGCCGATTACTACTCGTTGGCGGGCGTGTTCAACAACACGAAAAACGAGGAGATCCCCCTCGCGTCGCCTGAGGAAGTGAAGGCCTACCAGGATTATCAGAAAAAAATAAAGGCGCTCGACAGCGAAAGCAGCAAGCTGCGCGGCATCGTGCGCAAAGAGAACCGCGACCTGACCAAGGAGGAATCGGCCCGCGTCGCGGAGCTCAAAAAGCAAATCGCCGACCTCAAGCGGGACGCCCCCGAGAAATATCCGGTGCTGCACGCCGTGGCCGATAGCGGCTCGAGCGATATGCCGCTGGCGATTCGCGGCAATCCGTTGCGTCATGGCCCGGTCTCGCCGCGACGGTTCTTGAAGATTGTCGCCGGTGACGAGCCGCCGTTGTTCACGCGCGGCAGCGGCCGGCTCGACCTGGCCGATGCGATCGTTGATCCGAAAAATCCGCTCACGGCGCGCGTGATCGTTAATCGCGTGTGGCAGCATCACTTTGGCTTTGGCCTGGTGCGCACGGCGAGCAACTTCGGCACACTCGGCGAGCAGCCGTCGCATCCCGAGTTGCTCGATTGGCTCGCCTCGAAGTTCGTCGGCCGCAAGCAAGGCGACTTCGCCTGGTCGCTCAAGCGGCTGCATCGCGCAATCGTCCTGTCGGCGACCTATCGCATGTCGAGCGCGCCCAGCGACGAGGCGCTGGCGATCGACGGCGACAACCGCCTGCTGTGGCGGATGAATCCGCGTCGGCTTGATGTCGAGGCGTGGCGCGACAGCCTGTTGGCCGCGACCGGCGAATTGGATTCGACCGTCGGCGGGCCTTCCGTCTCCGACATTGCCAAGAGCAATCGCCGAACGTTGTATGCCGCGATCAGCCGCAACGGCGACAAGTTCGATTCCGACACGTTTCTGCGACTGTTCGACTTTCCCGTTCCCCGCGCCACGAGCGAAGGACGCACGTCGAGCATCGTTCCACAACAATCGTTGTTCATGATGAACAGCCCTTTCATGATTGCCCGGGCCAAGGCGATGGCCGAGCGCGTGGCCAAAGATGCGAAGCACGACAAGGCGCGGATCGATCGTGCGTATTGGCTGCTTTACGGCCGCGCTGCGACCGACGAGGAACGGCAGCTCGGCGTCGCGTTTTTAGGCGCGCAGGCCGCGACCGACAGCGAACTGTCGCGATGGCAGCAGTACGCGCAGGTGTTGCTGAGTGCCAGCGAAATGATGTACATCAACTGATGGCGAGCGGGACGCACAAGTGTCCCGGCATGCAAATGTTCCACCGCGATCCATCACCGATTATTTCGCGTCGCCATGCCTTGGGGCGCATCGGCGCCGGCTTCGGCACGCTGGGCCTGGCGGCCATGCTGGCCGACGAGCGTGCTGGCGGCGCGACGAACGTCGCCTCGTCGCCGCTGGCGCCTCGGCCGACGCATTTCCCCGTCAAGGCTAAGCACGTCATTCAGCTCTTCATGCCGGGCGGTCCCTCGCAGGTCGACACGTTCGACTACAAGCCGATGATCGCCAAGCATGCCGGCGAGCGCCCGGCGGAAGTCGATCGCCGCTCGCTGCGCAACACCAAAAACGGGCTGTTTCCGTCGCCGTTCGGATTCAAGCAGTACGGCAAGAGCGGCAAGTGGGTTAGCGATATCTTTTCGCATGTCGGCGAGTGCGTGGACGATATTTGCTTCATCCACTCGATGCACACCGACATTCCCGAGCATGCCGGCGCGATGCTGATGATGAACGTCGGGCATTTGCAGCCCAATCGGCCGAGCATGGGCGCTTGGCTGGTGTATGGACTGGGGAGCGAAAGCGAGAACCTGCCGGGCTTCGTGGCGATGTCGCCACGCGCCCAGCCGCGCGGCGGCATGGCGAACTGGGGCAACAGCTTCTTGCCCGGCGCGTATGCCGGCTGCTACGTGAACATTGCCGAGATGAAGCCCGAGTCGGTGATGCGCGACTTGCAGAATCAGTTCGTCAGCGCCAGCGATCAAACCCAGCAGGTCGACCTGCTGCGCAAACTCAACCGGCTGCACGCCGACCGCGAGCATCACGATCCGGGGCTCGAATCGCGACTCTCGGCCATGGAGATGGCCTTTCGCATGCAGGCCTCGGTGCCCGAGGCGTTCGACATCTCGGGCGAAACGCAAGCCACGCTCGACATGTACGGCGACAGCGAATATGCCAAGGGCTGCCTGTTGGCGCGAAGGCTGGTCGAACGCGGCGTGCGCGTCGTTCAGGTCTCGCTGTCGATCGACGGCTACGACATCGCCTGGGACACGGGGCACAATGACATCGCCGGAGGTCACGCCAAGCTCGCCCAGGCCTGCGACCAAGGCATCGCGGCCCTGATCAAAGACCTGAAGCAGCGCGGCCTGTTCGATGAAACGCTGATCGTTTGGGGCGGCGAGTTCGGCCGAGCGCCGACCAGCGAGGGGGCCAAGGGTCGCGATCACGACCATTACGGCTACACCACCTGGCTCGCCGGAGGCGGCGTGAAAGGCGGGTTCAGCTACGGCGCAACTGATCAGTTCGGTCTGTCGGCGGTCGAGAATCGCGTGCACGTGCACGACCTGCACGCCACCATCTTGCACCTGATGGGTCTCGACCACGAGAAGCTCACGTACCGCTATTCGGGACGGGATTTCCGCCTGACCGACGTTCATGGTCGCGTGATTCACGACATCGTGGCGTGATGTTCCGCGGTAGGGCACGTGCAACGTGCCTTCTCAGGGTTCGGTATGTTTCACATACCCTACTTACTGCGCAGTCTGTAGCAGTTGTAACGCGGCAGCGCCACAGAAATTTGCATCGCTGCGGCCGCGGATTACCGTGGAATAGGAGGAGACGCGCTGCGGCGGCAATCTTGGATGCCCGCGAGTTCTGCATCAATCGGTGGAGGCATCCTGTGCGATTGCTTGTTCTGGTGTCGATTATTGGGTTGGCCGCGTCGACTGCCAGCGCTCAGCAATTCGTTGAGACCGAGAGCAAGGGTCCGCGGCTCGATAAGCAACAGACGCAACTATTGGCGGTGGGCATGGTGGTGACCGCCGCTACGGGCCCTTGCCAAGGGATCATCGCTTCGGCCTCGGTGCCGACCGACTGGCCCGAGCAGCAGGTGCAGGAAGCGTCGCGCGATATCTCGCCGATCGTGCGCGACGTGGGCTATCGCGACATCGGCAGCGTGCGCCAAATGGCGGTCAGCATGCCGTTTATTCCGGCCGGCGACGAATGCAAGGCGATCGTGGTTTACGAGGTGAAGCGCCACTCGCTGCTGCCGCCCAAAGACACGAGCATCTTTGTGCTGCCGAACACGAAGAAGCTCAAGCTCGACCAGCGCATTTTCCTGGCACCCAGCCCGCACATCGAACCAACCCACGCCAAGATCAAGGCGATTGCCAAAGAAACGTTCAAGAGCAAAGAAACCGCCTGGGAAAAAGTCGAAGCCCTGTACGACTACGTGCGTGCGCACGTCGAGTTTGTGAGCGGACCGCTGAAGACCACCGCCCAGACGCTCAAGGACGGCAAAGGCGACAGCGAAGAACTGAGTTCGCTGTTCGTGGCGTTTTGTCGCGCGTGCGACGTTCCCGCGCGACTGGTCTTTCTGGCCTGCCCCGGACACTGTTACGCCGAGTTCTACCTGGAAGATGCCGAGGGAAAAGGCTATTGGTTCCCGTGTCGTCCCGCGGGCAATCGCGAGTTCGGCGGCATCGAAGATTTCCGGCCGATCATTCAAAAGGGGGATAGCTTCGCGCTCCCCGATCGGCCGCGCGAGCGCCTGCGGTTCGTGAACGAACATCTCACCGGCACCGGCGGCCAGCCTGAGGTTAAATTCATTCGCGAGCTGGTGACGCAGTAAGCAGTGGCTAGTGGGCGGGCGCGCTAGGTCGTGCGCCCTTTGCTCGGCGCTGGTTCAGCGCGATCGACTTCACGAATTACGGCGCGGCCGAGCGTGGCGATCAGGCCGGCCAGCACCGCGATCATTGATCCAAGCACCGCATAAATCGCCCCCGGCCAGCGCTCGGCCAAGGTCAGAGGCGACGGCACGAACGACGGGTTCGTTTGTTGCGTACCCAGGCTTAAACGCGTTGGCTCGGGATCGAGCCTCGCGGGCAGGTTGCGTTCCAGGTCGTAATGCGGCAATTCGGCGGCAGGGTTGCCGTAGTACAGCCGCAGCGGTCCTTGCAGCGAGCCGTTGTTCGCGAACACGATTTGCCGTGCCGCGCCGACCGCCGTCACGTTTTCGAGCTGGATCGGTCGATTGCGATAGTCGGTCACCGTGAGCTTTAGCCGACCGCAGCGCGATTCGGTAAATGTCGCCTCCATCGGCTTGCGCGCGTCGCCCGCCGTGCGGCTCCATTGGCCGCTGGTCGCGTAGTTCCAGGTTGCCTGCTCTGCGGCGCGATCGCTGGCGGCAAGCGTATAATCGCGGGCGAATTCGGCGTTGCCCACGTCAACCAGCAGCTTCGAGACCGGCAGCAGGTCGTAGCCCAAGTCGAAGATCCATGCCGAGCCGGGTTGCCCGTTGCTGCGCACCGGCTCGCCAGGGCCGATTTCGGCGGGGTAGCGAACGTACTCGCCCAGTAGCGTCACTTGCCGGTAGACGGTGGCGCCGCCGATTTCGACCGGCGCCTTGTCCACCAGCGGATCGCGGTAGACGCGCAGCCGCAGGTAGCGATAACGGCTTGGCGGATAGCCGATGCGGCGGTCGACCAGTTTGTCGTTTCCCGAGCGAAAGTCGATCAGGTTCTTCTTAGCCAAACGTCGCCAGGTCTTGCCGTCGTCGCTGGCCTCGAGCTCGGCGGCGCGACGGTAGTCGCTGCCCGGCAGTTCGATTTCGACCGCGTTGTGTTCCTGAGGATTCTCGCCCAGATCGAGGCTGACTTCGCTGCTCGAGTCGGGGCCTTCCGCGCGGTCGAACGAACGAACGGTCATGCCCTGGTCGGCCGATTGCGCCTCGCGCACGCGCAAGGCATACGGAATCTCGCTTCCTGCGGAATCGTACAAACGAAGATCGCCCAGGTCGAATCGCGAATTGTTAAATACGGCGGGCGACACAATCACGTCCAGCCATTTCGCTGCGGCGTCAGTTTCTGGCAGTGAAATTTCTGCGTAGAACTCCCAGGCTTGAGTCGCATCGCCATCTGCGGCGCAGGCCCTGCGGGCTGCGGCGAACACCATGGTTATCAATAAAACGCGCAACACGAATTGCATGGTCATGCACCTTTAGGCGATCACGCGCGCCTGCAGTCGTTGGTAAGCCCACGCGGCCGCACCCAAGAGTGCGGCCAGCACGAAGAACGCGACGATCCGATACAACTGGTCGAGCCCTGACATATCGAGCAAGAACACCTTGGCAATCGTGACGGCGAACAGCGCCAGCGCGGTCCATCGCAGCAGCGCCAGGCGTTCGAGGAAGCCGAGCCCCAGCACTGCGCCGGCGTACACGGCCCACCACGCCGACAGCGCCATTTGCGCCAACCGATAGGCATCGCCGTACTCGACCTCCGTGCCGTAAACCGTCAGCACGTAGCCGTACAGGTCCGTCGATACCACGAACCACACCAGCGCAATGCAAGCGATCACGACGGCGCCGACGCCGGCAATTTCGTGCTGCGGCAGGCGGCGTATCCGTGTTCGTCCCGCGACCACCGCAAGCACAAAGCAGCTGGTGGCTGCCAGCGAGGAAAGCGCGTAGCGATTCAGGAGAAGTCGCGGACGCACTTCGTGATCGAAGTTGATTTGCACGATCGACCAGATTGCGATTAGCGCGAAGGCGACGGCAAGCAATCGCAGCGGGCGGATGCGCACCCGCAGGCCGAACCACCAGAGGGCGCTGGCCTCGGCAGCCCAGCCCAGCGGCGTCCAAGGGGCTTTGGCCTCGAGCGCGATCGCCACGGCGAGGAACGCGAGCGCCGTTGCTGCGGCGGCCAGCACAAGCCGCCGATCGCGACCCTTGGCCGACCACGATTGTTGTGCGATTGCCGTGTACAGCGTCGCAGCGCCGATCGATAGCGCGCCCATCCAAGGGCGATAGTCGTCGGCCAGCAGCGTCCACATCGCGGCCGCACAGAACACGGCGATGAGGATCAGGCGCAGCGCATCTTCGAACATCACGCGGGGCCGGCTGCGCCATTGAATGATCATCGGATGCGCGAGATAGATTGCCGAAACGGCTGCTTGGAAGCCGACGGCCCAGGCGAGCTTGTCGGGATGCATGTTCTCGTCGTACCACAACCAGAACAACGCTTGCGTGCCAACCAGTGCGACGATGCCGATGCCCCGCCAGGCATGCCGCGCCAGCAACACGATCACGCCCAGATTGATCGCCGTCAGATAGATGAACAGCGACTGATATTGATCGTGCTCCGCGTGCATCAGCAGCGGTGTCAGCAAAGCGCCGATGATCGACATCAGCGCGATCGCCGGCGCCCGGTACCGGTCGGCCAGCCAGGCTGCTTCGATGACCAGCGCGAGCAAAAAAATGCCCGCCGTGCGCTGTGGCAGCAAGTGATAAAAGCCGAACGCGCTGTACGTCGAGAGGTACAGCAGGATGATGCCGCCGGCGTTGAGCATCTGCGAGAACGCCACCCAGCCCCGCCGCGCATCGCTGCGCCCACGAACGGCCAGCACGAGACCCGCCGCGACGCCGATCGTCACACGCCCGAGCGGTCCAACCCATTGATTCTCGAACGCGTAGCGGACAAAGAACGCGGTGGCGAACAGCAACACGACGACCGCAATCCAACCAAGTACGCGCTGGCCGATGCGCAACTCCAGCGATGCGGTCCCGGTTGCGGGAGTGACGGCCGGAGGCGACGTCACGGGCTCGGAACTCGGCGGCGATGCCTCGACCGCCTCGGGCGGCGGCACGGCCATCGGGACTTCAGCAGCCCGGTGCGGCACGGCGACAGGCAAATAGCGCGCGAGCTCACGCTCAATCACCCTCAGCCGGCGGCCGTAACGCAGCGCAATCACCAGCGCCGCGGGGCCCGAAAGCGTCAGCGCCCCGGCCACGAGAATGGCCAGCATTATCAGAAAGTCGTCGTCCACACTCGCCGCCAGGAACGCGCCATCGGCCGAATGGATCGCAGTAATTGAGCGAAGCCTACGAAAAATGACAAGGCAAATTGGCCGTTGCAGCGCGCAAAAAAAGCCCGGCGAGCGCGATGCGCTCGCCGGGCATGCGATGACTTCTACGTTTCCTCAGCGAGTTGCTGAGGTCGTGCGTCGATTAATACATGTCCTCGCCGCCGCCGTGGCCGCCCTTCTTGCCTTCGGCCTTCGGCTTCTCGGCAATCAGCGCGTCGCTGGTCAGCAGCAGGACCGCCACGCTCGAGGCGTTTTGTAACGCGCTGCGCGTGACCTTGGTCGGGTCGATGATGCCGGCCTTGACCATGTCCTCGTAGGTGTCGGTCGCGGCGTTGTAACCGAAGTTACCTTTGCCTTCGAGCACCTTCTCGCACACGATCGAACCGTCTTGCCCGGCATTGTTCGAGATCATCGTCACCGGGGCACGGGCGGCACGCTTGACGATGTTGAAGCCGACCTCCTGGTCGTGGCTGAGGCCTTCGGCCTTGACCAACGAGGAAGCCCGCAGCAACGCCACGCCACCGCCGGGCAGAATGCCTTCTTCGACCGCGGCACGCGTGGCGTGCAGGGCGTCTTCGACACGCGCCTTCTTTTCCTTCATCTCGCTCTCGGTCGCGGCGCCGACGTTGACCTTGGCCACGCCGCCGGCGAGCTTCGCCAGACGCTCTTCCAGCTTTTCCTTGTCGTAGTCGCTGGTCGAAACGCCGATCTCGCGACGGATCTGCTCGATGCGGGCCTTGATCTCGGCCCCCTTGCCGCTGCCTTCGATGATCGTCGTGTTGTCCTTGTCGACAATCACCTTCTTGGCGCGGCCCAGGTCGGTCAGTTGCAGGCTCTCGAGCTTGATGCCCAGGCTTTCGAACACCGGTTGGCCACCGGTGAGAATGCCGATGTCTTCGAGCATGGCCTTGCGGCGATCGCCGTAGCCGGGGGCCTTGACCGCACAGCACTTGAACGTGCCGCGCAGCTTGTTGATCACGAGCGTCGCGAGCGCTTCGCCCTCGACATCCTCGGCAATGATCAGCAGCGGACGGCTGGCGTTGACCACCGCCTCGAGCACCGGCACGATTTCCTTGACGTTCGCAATCTTCTTTTCGAACACCAGGATGTACGGATCGTCGAGCACGCATTCCATCTTCGTCGGATCGGTGACGAAGTACGGCGACAGGTAGCCGCGGTCGAACTGCATGCCTTCGACCCATTCGACCTCGGTCTTCAGGCTTTTGCCTTCGTCAACCGTGATCACGCCGTCCTTGCCGACCTTGTCCATCGCCTCGGCCAGCAGCTCGCCGATCTCGGGATCGTTATTGGCGGCAACGGTGCCGACTTGCGCCATTTCCTTCTTGCTCTTGATCGTGATCGACATTCCCTTGAGCTTTTCGGTGATGTCGGCGACCGCCTTCTCGATGCCTTGCTTGAGATGCAGCGGGTTGACGCCTGCGACCACGGCCTTGAGGCCCTCGTTGAAGATCGCTTCGGCCAACACCGTGGCGGTGGTGGTGCCGTCGCCGGCCACGTCGCTGGTCTTGCTGGCGACTTCGCGGACCATGCGAGCGCCCATGTTCTCGTACACGTCTTCCAGATCGATCTCTTTGGCCACGGTGACGCCGTCCTTGGTGACGGTCGGCGAGCCAAAGCTCTTCTGAAGGATGACGTTGCGGCCCTTAGGACCGAGCGTCACCTTGACCGCCCGGGCCAGCTTGCCGACGCCGCGGCGAATCGCCTCGCGCGCCTCTTGGTCGAATGCAATCGTTTTTGCCATTGCGAATGAATCTCCGAATCGATGAAAAGTTGAAAGCCCACCGACGGCCGTCGGCGGGCTTGATGATTTGGGGTTACCCTTCGATGACCGCCAGCACGTCGTCTTCGCGCATCAGCAGCAGCTCTTGATCGTTGATCTTGAACTCGTCGCCGGCGTACGAGCTGAACAACACGCGGTCGCCGACCTTCAGTTGCGATTGGCTACGCTTGCCGTTTTCCAACAACTTGCCGTCGCCGACGCTGATCACGCGGCCGCGCGCTGGCTTGTTCTTGGCACTGTCGGGGAGCACGATACCACCGGCCGTCTTCGATTCCGATTCCTCACGTTCGACGACGATCCGATCGCCGAGGGGTTGAAGCTTCGTGGCACCCTTGGCTGGTTTCTTTTTTTCCTTCGTTCCGACTGACATGGCTCGCGAGCCCTCCGAATTTGGTGAACAGAAGCGTGATTTGCTTCGCTTGCGCAAATCGAGCTGGTGTCGACGCGGCACTGCCATTTCGGCGCGCCGGCGCAACGCGTCACGTCGCGTCTATGCAAGTGAGGTACCAAGGGGATCATTTTGTTCGTAAGTAATTTATATTCAGCATGTTGCGATCTTTCTTGCCACAGCGGGATGCCGTCCGATTTACTGCCAACGGCAGCGCCGTATCTGGTGTAGCTGCCAATTTGGCAACACCTTCTGCTGGGGTCGAATATTCCCTAAAACCGCGCTGACCGGCATTGCTTCGCCTGAAGTGAAGCCTTTTTTCATCGCTTGTTGTTGCCCAAACGCCGCATGTTGCCAAATCGCATGCTACGGTTCCTTCGAGGCGAGCTCTCGGCTCGTCGCAGCGCTTGGTGCGCGCGGGTTAAGGAAGTCGTTCTCCGACACGCGGAGTCGATCGGGCCATGGCAAGGTCAACGTATCAACGCTGGATAGCGCCTTGGGCGGCGGCCGCGTTGTTGGCGTTGAGCGCCGGCTGCGCGAACCTCGCCAATCTTACGAGCTGCATCGACCCCACCGGCGAGCGTTTCTTCCGCCACGCGCAGAACCCAAGCTGCCCGCTGTCGCAACTGCACACCGCGACTCCCAGCGGTCCGCTTGCGGCTCCGAGCACGGCGACCTCCAGTTGCCCGCTGGGGTGCAAGTCGCCTTGCAAGCCCGGCTGTTTGCATCACCCGCCGAAGCCGAAGATCTGCAATCCCGAGCCGGGCAAAATCGGCCTCCATCAGCCGGTCGGCCTGCGCATTACTCCGCAGACGATTGTTGCGCCGGTGGGTGCCGAGGTGGTGCTCAAGGCGGCGATCTGCGATCAGAAGGGCTTCACGACCGCCAACGAGCGCGTCGAATGGATGATCGCTCCCGGCGGTGTCGGCCAGTTTGTTGCCCTGGGGCAGCGAGGCTGGACCGACGTGCTATTCGGCGCGGCGACGCCCGAAAAGATCACCAGCACGTACGCGGTGAACTCGACATCGTCGAAGTACGTCTGCCTTAACCGCGGCACGCCGAGCAACGACGACGACGTCCCCGTGATCAAGGGGCAGGCGTGGGTCACCGTAACGTCGCCGCTCGAGGGGCTGAGCCGCGTGACCGCCTACGCGCCGAACGTGTACGGCTGGGACCAGCGGCAGCGGAGTGCGACCATCCATTGGCTCGATGCGCTGTGGGCGTTTCCGCCCCCGTCGGTCAATCCTTCGGGAACACGGCAGGTGTTCACCACTTCGGTCAATCGTCAGACCAGCGGCGCGCCGTTGCCCGGATGGCGGGTGCGTTACGAAATTCTCGACGGTCCCCCGGCCAGCCTGGTGCCTGCGGCGCAATCGGCTGCGTATCGCCCGATCGACGACGGACGGCAAACCGCTGGCTATGCCGGCGAGGAAGTCCGCATTCTCGAAGTGCCGACCGATTCGGTCGGGCAGGCTTCGGTCGAGTTGGTCCAGGCAGTGCCGGCCCCCGGCACCAATAACATCAGCGTTCAAGTGATCCGCCCCGGCGAACTGAGCGCCGACGGCACGCGCCTGGTCGCGGCCACCGGCGTGACACAAATGACCTGGGGCTCGCCCGATCTGTTCGTGCGCAAGACCGGCCCGGTACAAGCGGGGCTGGGCGCGACGATGCTCTACAGCATCGACATTCGCAATGCCGGGGCGCAAACCCTGCGCGGCGTGATCGCGACCGAGGCGCTGCCGCAAGGCACATCGCTGGTCGGCGCCAACCCACCGGCCAGCACCGTGGGCGGCGCGGTGTCGTGGAATTTCGGCGACCTCAGCCCGGGCGAAAGCCGGCACATCGATCTCAGCTTGCGCGCCGACCGCTTTGGCACGATCAACAACTGCGTGACCGTGCGCAGCGCCAACGGCACGACAGCACAAGATTGCGTCACGACCACGGTCACCGCGCCTTCGGTTGAGGTGGCCGTCAGCGCGCTGCCCGAGCAGGCAACCGTGGGCAGCCGCGTAACGTTCACGGCCCGCGTGACCAACCGCGGCGGCGACGTGGCGCGCGGTTTGGTGATCATCGAGCGTTTCGATGCAGGCTTGCAGCACGAGGCGGCCGCGAACCCCATCGAAGCCGACCTGGGCGATTTGCAGCCCGGCCAATCGCGCGACATTACCAGCACGTTCACGATCACCGCCCCCGGGCAGCAGTGCAATCGCGTGGAAGTACAAGGACAATCGGGTCTGCGTGCCACGGGCCAGGCCTGCGTGAACGCCGTCCCGTCGGCCACCGCGCCGCCGGTTGTTCCGCCGCCGATCACCGCTCCGCCGCCGACCGACAATCGCCAAAAACCGACGCTATCGGTGCGCAAGACGGGCCCCGCGCAGAAGAATGTCGGCGACGAGGCCGACTTCGAAATCGAGATCACCAACAACGGCCCGGTCGCTGCCAACATGGTCAAGGTTGCCGACAACTACGACTTGGCGCTCGATCCGGTCGGCGCGACCGACGGCCACTCGTTTGCGGGCGACGATCTGGTGTGGCTGGTCGATACGTTGCCGGTCGGCAAGACGATCCGCTTCCAGGTGAACTGCCGCTGCTTGGCCCGCGCCGCCAAGGCCTGCAACCGCGTCACGGTGACCTCGCAAGAAGGCGCCCGGGCCGATGCCGAGGCCTGCCTGGAAATTCAAGGCGCCGCGGCTCCATTGCAGATCACGCTCGGCGATCTTCGCGATCCGGTCGCCGTGGGCAATCAAACGACCTACGAATTGCGTGTCACCAATCCGGCTGCCGTTGCCGACAGCCAGGTTGCGGTAACGATCACACTGCCTGTCGAATTGACGGTCGTGCAGGCAGGCACCACGGGTCCGGCGACGTTTCGAGTGGATGGCAACACGGTACGTTTTTCGCCGGTGGGGTCGTTGCAACCCGGCGCGACGCTAACCTATCGCGTGCAGGCCCAGGCTCTGCGCCCCGGCACCGTGCGCGTGCGGGCCGACGTGACGAGCGCCAACATGCCGACGGCCGCCAGCACCGAAGAAACCACGAGCATCTTTGCCCAGTAGTGGCCGATCACGCGAGATGTGCCTCGGCGCTTTGCAGATAGTTCACTACATAGTCTTGCACTGCGTCTTCCAGGCTGTGGAATTCGACGGGGCAACCCGCCGAGCGCAGCTTGGTCATGTCGGCCTGCGTGAAATACTGGTAGCGCCCGCGTAGCACGATCGGCATCTCGACGTACTCGATGCCCGGCGCAGTCTTCATGGCTCGGAACACGGCGTGGGCCAGGTCATTCCAGGTCCGCGCGGCACCGGTCCCCAGGTTGAACAACCCGCCGCCATGTTGCTGCAAGAACCATTCGATCACCGCGACGCAATCCTTCACGTACACAAAGTCGCGCCGCTGCTCGCCGTCGGCATAGCCATCGGAGTACGAACGAAACAAGCGCACCCGGCCTGTATCGCGGATCTGCCAAAATGACTTGAACACCACGCTGGCCATCTCGCCTTTGTGGTATTCGTTTGGT
>DASZPI010000685.1:0-7428 GCA_035550355.1 Pirellulales bacterium | reverse complement strand
CAACTTTGGCTTAGCTCGTCGTTGGCGAATAGCTTTGCGATCGCCGGCGCTTCCTGGCTAACGTCGAACGCCGTGCGCGCCCGCGGCGAGAGGATCATCTCCATCGCTTTGCGGCCGAACCGATCGAGGCCGTCGAGCACGTCGACCGAAGCGTCGGCATCGCGCAGTGCCGTGTCTAAGTCCGATCGCAGCGAGTCGCGCCGCCGGAACCGCTCGACGGTCAGTCCTGCGGCAAGCGACAGGCCTCGCATTTCGAACGGCTTGCCTGCTTGAGGCACGGTGGTGGTCTTGAACGGGGCGAACTCCACTCCCATAAACCCCGGGTTCATGTCGGAGTTCGGGATCGAGACGAACGACGGAATATCGTCGTCCGACGGGCGCTCCTTGGTGACCACCGAGCCCACCGCCGGAAAGCGGACCGCAGCGCTGGGCTTGTTGCCCGAGTACAAAAACTGGTTCGCCAGCAGATGATCGCCAGTCGTGTGGCTGATGCCGCGCAGCAGCGTGAACCGATCCATTGCCCCGGCAAGCTTGGGCAGATGCTCGCAGGCTTTGAGCCCGGCGATGCGGGTGTCGATCATGCCAAACGGGCCGCGCTCCTCGGCAGGCGCCTCGGGCTTCATGTCGAGCGTGTCGAGATGCGCGGGGCCGCCTTCCAAGTGCACGAAGATCACGGCATCGGCCGTCGAGCGGCGCGTCGGGCCCGTCGGCTCGGCGGCTGCGAGGCGCAGGTAATCGGCCATCGACAGGCCAATGCCGCTCAGAAACCCGGCGTGCAACAATCGTCGCCGCGTGAAGCGAATGCCTGGCCGAACGATCATGGTATTACCGATGGCTAGTGATTGGTTACGAACTCTTGCGTGTTCAGCAAGGCCCACAGCAAATCTTGCAAGGCCTCGGTCGGCGATCCGACCGCTTCGAAATGGCGCAGGCAACGTGACGTCTCGGCTTCGGTCGGCCGGCGCGATACGACGCGCAGGTACGCTTCGGTCGCCAGGTCCGACGGCGTCGACTCGGCCGGTAGGTGATGGAACCAGCCATCGGCGCGATCGAGCGCCGCGGCCACATCGGCATCGTTCCGCAGGTAGACCGCCTGCAACAGCGAGGGCGCGCTTTGACGTTCGCAATCGCAGTTCGTCTTGCGGATCGGCTTGCCGAACACCAGCATCGAGTAGTCCATGCGGCGCTCGTAGGCAGGCACTTGCAGGCCGATGTAGCGCGTCGCCGACCCCATGCCCGAATCGGTCGAGATCGGCTTGGGCGGTTTTTGCGGTGAACGAAGGTCCGCGGTCGCCTGTCGCACGGCATCGGCAACGACTTCGGCCGGCAAGCGGCGAATCGCCGCCTTGCTGAACAGGCGATCGTCAAAGCGGTTGGTGGCGTTCGACCGCCAGGTTCGTTGATACGTGTGGCTGTTGAGGATCTCGCGGTGCAAGTGCTTCAGGTCGTAGCCGTGTTCGATAAAGTCGCGTGCCAGGTGCGCTAGCAGCTCGCGGTTGCTCGGCGGGTTGCCACGGTTGAAGTCGTCGGGCGGATCGACGATGCCGACGCCGAAATAGTGAGCCCACACCCGGTTGACCATCGCCGGCGCGAAGTAGGGGTTGTCGTTTTCCAGCAGCCAACTCATCACCGGCTCGCGCGGATCCTGACCAGCCGCCAGTCGGATCGGTTCGCCGCCAAGAATTCGCGGCGGCTGGGCCCCGTGCTCAAGATCGTTGGCCGTTGCGATATACACTTCGTAAAACGGCGCCGGCTTTCCCGCGGCAGCCCAGCGGCGGAAGGCGGGTCGCCGTTCGGAGGCGGTTTTCAGCTTGGCGACTTCGAGCCGCTCGTCGAGTCGCCGCTTGTCTTCGGCGGCGTCGGGATGGACCCCACGAGCTACGCGTTCGAAGAATCGTGTGAAGTCTTTGAAGTCCTGCTGCGACCATTCGTCGAACGGATGCTTGTGGCACTGGGCACAATCGAGCCGCACGCCCATGAACACGTGGGCAAACGACAGCGCCTTCTCGTCGGCGGTGTTCAGGCTGCCGCGATGCCAATAATGCGGCATCCAAGGCTGCGCGGTGAAATCGACCGGGTCCTTCACGCGTAAATACGAAACCTGCTCGGCTACGTAGTCGTCGTACGACTGACCGGGCCGGCGGCTGACCGCAAGGATAATGCCCCGGGCGATCTCGTCGTAGCCGACGTTGTCGCGGATTCGGCGGTGAATCCAGCCGTGCCACTGCTCGCCCATATCCTTGGCATAGTCGGTGCTGCCCAGGTCGGCCATCGCGTTCAGGCCGGTGAGGTCGCAGAACAGCGTGGTCCACCAAACGGAGTATTCCGGCCGATCGAGTAGCTCGTCGACTTTGCGAGCGCGCTTGTCTCGACGGCGGTCGCTGGCGAATGCCGTGATCTCGCCGGGCGATGGCAGCGTGCCGCATACGTCGAGGCTGGCGCGGCGCAGGAATTCGGTGTCGGTGCATAGGTCGGAGGGGACGATGCCCAGCTTGCGAAGCTTGTTGACGACCAGCTCGTCGATCGCGGTGGGTGTCGGCACCGCGGGATAATTGGGTCCGACGCGATCGCTGAGCGGCCGCATCACCGGGATCGATTCGACCGCCGAATCGTAGCAGGCGATGATGTACGTGCTTCCCTTGCCGGTGGAAGTCACGCGGCCGTCGGCATCGACGGTGGCCGTGCCTTCGTCGTTCGTGGCGTAGCGCGCGATGCAGGTGACATCCTCGGCGAAACCATCGCTCCAGCGCGCGATCACGCGCAACGAGGCGGCGGTATGCTGTTCGTCGAACTGCAATTCGCGCGGCGTCACCTCGAGGCCGACGAGCTTTGCCTTCGCCGCCGGCGTCGGCGCTCCGGCTTCGATCCAACGGCGCAGCACGCGATACTCCCACCCGCCGAGCGTGTATCGCTGACCGCCACCATGGTCGTCGTCGCTGGTCGGCTTTTGCAGGATCAGGCTGTTGGTGGGTTTTGCCAGGTCGACGCGCGGCGCAGTTCCCATGACCAGCGCCTGGTGATCGGCCGCGAAGTCGTAGCCGAACATCGACAACCGAAAGCCCCCCTGCCCCTGGAACGAGCCATGACACGCGCGGCCGTTGCACCCCAGCCGGCCCAGCAGCGGAACGATGTGCCGCTGAAAGTCAGGCGACTCGGCCGGCAGCGTAGATTCGGTGGCGGTCCGCTGCTCGGCAGGCGCAAAACGTTCGCGGATCGGCGGCTGCACGGCGGCCTGGGCCAGCGACACGGTCGCCAAAACGATCAATACGCAGCGAAAAGCGAGCGACACGGAGAAGGCTCCGTTTTTTAGGCGGTCGGAGCGTTGCTCGCGCAACTACCGCCGTGGGCGGGCGAGGATGACGTAGCGGTATGTAAATCGTATCCGAAGCGGTGACGGCATGAAATATGCGCATCGAAAAAGCCACTTGGCGCACAGCGCTAGTGTTGTTTTCCCGCCGCAGGCAGGATCCGGAAGTGCAGCGGCTGGGGTTGATTCGCGCGGTAGATTTCGTCTTCGATCTGCCGGGCCGTGCGTTCGAAGCCCGCGAGTTGCTCGTCGAAATCGGCGAGGTTGCGCTGCTGGACGAACGCCCGTTTTTTCAGCGTCGCATCGTCGGGCGATGCTTCGAGCTCGCGCTCGGTTTTGGCCAGGCTCTTCTTGGCGCGCCACAGGTCGCGCAACGGCAACACCGCCTGTTCGTTGCGCTGGGCGTTTAGCCGGGCGACCTGCAACGCCTGCTGGTATTGCGGCGTGGTGGGGAAGTTTTGCAACTCGAGCTTGGATTCGAGCTGCTGCGAGGCGAACACGCCAATTCGCTGGTCGTTGATCCACAACTCGTACCGCCCCGCCGACAAACCATGCACATAGAGTGCTTCGAGGCCGAGGCGATGGCCGAGCGGAATCAGTTTGGCGCCCATTTCGGCCCCGGCCGGCACTGGCAACGTCAAACATTCCGGCGCAAACGTGAATGCGTAGCCGCCGTTGGCCGTCGACGCCTCGGTGATCTTACCGCCGGCGGTTTTGGTCACCACTTCGTCAGCCGAGTTGCGTGAAATGTCGATCGTGAAGACACGCTTCGACAGGCCCAGGTCGGCAACGAGCGAATACGCCATCACGATCTGCCCGTTCGGGTCGGGATGGATGCCGTCGGGGATCAGGGTGAAATCGGGGTCGCTCTTGCGCGACTGATTCGTGAAGTAGTTCAGCGGTCCATACAGGTCGGCAAAGCCAGCGCCGTTTGCGGCGGCCGCTTCGCGCAACCATGCACCGTACAGGGCAAGCACGCCGTTGTAGTATCCGCCACGGCCACGCGAATCGGGCTTTGTGCGCCGGGCGGCCATCCGCGAATCGTACATGGTCGGGGTCAGCAGGATCGGCGTCGCACCGATCTTGCGAATGCGCTCGACGAGCTGTTGCATATCGGCCCGATAGGTGTCGAACAGCGACTCGTCGAACTTGGTTGACGACCCATCGTTCATGCCCAACAGCACCGTCACGTACCGCGGCCGATAGCTGGCGACGTCGCGATCGAAACGTGCCAGCGCGTCGGCCGCCGTGTCGCCACTGACACCGGCGTTGTGAAACTTCAGGCGAAGGCCTGGGTCACGCGTGTAGAAATAGGTTTCGACATACTGGGTATACAGGCCCTGCTGGGTGATGCTGTCGCCCAGGAAGACGATCGCGTCGCCGTCGGCAACGGTGAACTTCACCGGGGGGCGAGGCGCTTCCTCGCAACAGGCGTCCTTGCTCCAAGCGACGGTGAGCAGAACGATCGATAGCAGCCGCCGCATCACCAGGCCTCGCAGCGCAGGAAGATTGGATCGGCCGATCGTACCGCGCCGTGCGAGCCAACGAAACCCGCTTAGTCAGCCAGCCGACAGCAGAGAGGCAGGCTTGAGGGCGCGCGGGTTAGTTCGCGATGAAGCGACGCGATTCCAGGCCGAGGCGCTTCATCTTCTTGTAGAGCGTCGTGCGGTTGATGCCCAAGGCCGCCGCAGTCGCGTGCCGGTTCCAACCGTGCTCTTCGAGCACCTGCAACAGAATCTGCCGTTCGGGAGCTTCGAGTGCCTCTTTCAGCTTGCGCTGGCCGATCGAATCGACCGACATGGGCATCGCATGGACCAGCGTGGTTGGCAGGTCTTCGGGGCGAACGATGTCGGATTTCCCCAGGAGCACCGCGCGTTCGATCACGTTTTGCAGCTCGCGGACGTTGCCCGGCCAGCGGTGGCGTTGGAGCGCCGAGAGCGCGTCGTCGCTGAAGCCGCGGACTTTCTTGCCCGAGTCTTCGCAAATCCGCTCGAGGAAGTGCTGCGCCAGCAACGGAATGTCGGTGATCCGTTCGCGCAGCGGCGGCAGCTCGATGTTGATGACGTTGACGCGGTAGTACAGATCCTGGCGGAAGCGGCCTTCGGCGACGAGCGTTTCGAGGTTCTCGTTTGTGGCCAGGATCGGGCGTGAGTCGACCTTGAACGTCTTGTTGCCGCCGACCTGCTCGAACTCGAACTCTTGCAGCACGCGGAGCAGCTTGACTTGCAGGGCTGGCGTCGCGGTGCCGATCTCGTCGAGAAAGATCGTGCCGCTGTCGGCCTGCTTAAACTTGCCCGGCTTTTCGGCCGTTGCGCCGGTAAACGCGCCCGCCACATGGCCGAACAGTTCGCTTTCGAGCAAGGTTTCCGGCAGCGCACCGCAGGCGACCTCGACGAACGGTCCGTCGCGCCGACTGCTGCGCCGATGGATGGCGCGGGCGATCAGCGACTTGCCGGTGCCGCTTTCGCCGGTGATGAGCACCGTAGCCCGCGTGTCGGCAATGCTGTCGATCATCTCGAACACCTTGCGCATCCGCGCATCGTGTCCGACGACATTGTCCATGCCGAACTGCTTGTCGAGCTGGGCCTTGAGGTTCTTGTTCTCTTCGACCATCCGTCGCGTGCGCAGGGCGCGCTCGATGGCCATGGTCAGTTCTTCGTCGATCAGTGGCTTGGTGAGCAGGTCGAACGCGCCGGCCCGAATGGCCTCGATCGCCGTCTCGACCGTGCCGTAGCCGGTGATGAGGATCACGCTGGTATCGGGACAATGCTCGCGCGACCACGCCAGCACGTCGAAGCCGTTGCCGTCGCCCAGCTCGATATCGACCAGCGCGATATCGAACCCGCGCCGCTTCATCGTGGCGATGGTGCTGGCAAAACTGTCCGCGGTCTCGATGGTGTAACCCTGCTCGCGCAGCCAGTCGGCCATCGATTCCAAAATATGCCGGTCGTCGTCGGCCAGCAGCAACGACACACGCTTCATAGTCCCCTCGCAAAACGCAACACTGTCGAAATTTATCTACGTCACAGTGTGACAAGGGTCAACGCGTGTCGTGGCCACATCACCGGTTTCGAGCGATCGATGTGGTTACCACGGGTCCGAATTTGGGGTTTCCACCCGAGAGGATTGCCCGGTCAACGGACCGCGCTACGATTAACTGACTCCAATTCGGGGTAGGTAACGCTACCGATTTGTCGGGCTGTAGCGGTTATGAGCCGCACGCAATCGCAGGATCGGTCTGACTTATCGCCGCTTCCTTATCTTTCAGGCGGCATTGCGGATAAAGCTTTCATAGGTCGATCGCTCGTCCGGCCGAGCAGCAGGAGAATTCGATGGCCATTCGTTTATTGGTTGCCGACGACCATGAGGTCGTACGTTCGGGACTCGTTAGCCTGCTGGAAGGAACCGGTATTGAGGTGATTGCCCAAGCCGGCAACGCGGCCGAGGTGATAAAGCAAGCCCACGAGCTCAAGCCCGACGTCGTGCTGCTGGACATTCGCCTGGGCGAGGACGATGGGCTTGTGGTGCTCGAGACGCTGCGCCGCGAATTGCCCGACACCAAGGTCGTGATCCTGTCGACCTACGACAATCCAACCTACGTGGCTCGGGCGTATGCCATGGGCGCCAACGAGTACGTGCTCAAGGGTGCGACACGCGACAATCTGGTCGGAGCAATCCTGGCGGTTGCCGCGGGCCAGTCGCCCACCGAGTTCGGCGAGATGCGGAACATCGCAGGAACCATGGCCACGCGGCAAATCGATCCGGCCGGCGACGTGCAGCTCACGCAGCGCGAGACGCAGGTGCTACGACACTTGGCGCTGGGTTTGAGCAACAAAGAGATCGGCCAATCGCTGTCGATCAGCGTCGAGACGGTGAAAGAGCACGTGCAGCACCTGCTGCGAAAGATGCAGGTCTCGGATCGCACGCAGGCCGCCGTTTGGGCGGTGAAACGCGGCCTGGCCTAGGGCCGGTGATCTAGTGCGCCCGCGGATGCGCCTTCTCGTACGCCGCCCGCAGATTGGCGGTGCTCACGTGCGTGTAGATCTGCGTGGTCACCAGGCTGCGATGGCCCAGCAGTTCTTGCACGCTGCGAATGTCGGCCCCGCGATCCAGCAGATGCG
>DASZPI010000684.1:0-8952 GCA_035550355.1 Pirellulales bacterium | reverse complement strand
TCCGGCGCTTGTCAATAAACCCGCAAACCGCTACCTTCGAGAGTTTACTGGCGCGCTGAGGGCGTAGCTCCCCAGCGGCACAGCGCTTCGAGGGTTAGCATGATCGCGGATCGGTCGGCGGGCTCATCGTCCGAGAAGGATGGGCCCGAGAGCCAGCGGATTGTCATCACGGGCATCGGCCTGACCGCGCCCAATGGCAACTCGTTGCCCGAGTTTCGCGACGCGCTGTTGGCCGGTCGCAGCGGCGTCAGCCCCTATGAGATCCGCTACGTCGGCTCGACCCTAGCGGGGCTGTGCAACTTCGACGAGCTGCGTTATCAAACCAAGAAAGACCTGCGCCGCGGCACCCGCGCCGGCAGCGTGGGCATTTACAGCACGCAAGAAGCGATCGCCGACTCGGGGCTCGATTGGCCGAACCTCGATAAGTCGATGGTCGGCGTGTACATCGGCGTGACCGAGCACGGCAACGTCGAAACCGAAAACGAGATCTACGAGCTCAAAGGGTTCGACTACGACACCAAGTTCTGGTCGCACCATCACAACCCGCGCACGGTGGCGAACAACCCGGCGGGAGAGGTGTCGCTGAACCTGGGCATCACGGGGCCGCACTATACGATCGGCGCTGCTTGTGCCGCGGGCAACGCCGGGCTTATTCAAGGGGCCCAGATGTTGCGCCTGGGCGAGGTCGACGTGGCCCTGGCCGGCGGCGTGTCGGAAAGTGTGCGCACCTTTGGCATCTTTGCCAGCTTCAAAAGCCAGGGGGCCCTGGCCGAGCACTCCGACCCAACGAAGGCCTCGCGGCCGTTCGACGTGCGCCGCAACGGCATTGTGGTCGCTGAAGGCGGCTGCATGTACGTGCTCGAGCGGCTGAGCGATGCCCGGGCGCGCGGCGCGAAAATCTACGGCGAGCTGGCCGGTTACGCGATCAACAGCGACGCCAGCGATTTCGTGCTGCCCAATCCCCAACGGCAGGCCGAGTGCATGGCCAAGGCACTGCGTCGCGCACGCCTGGCGCCTGCGGAGATCGATATCGTCAGCACGCACGCCACCGGCACCGCGACCGGCGATTCGCAAGAATGCGAGGCGCTGCGCGCCGTGTTTGCCGACGCCCCCCGCACTCGGTTCAACAACGCCAAGAGCTTCATCGGCCACGCCATGGGCGCCGCCGGCGCCTTGGAGCTGGCCGGCAATCTGCCTGCGTTCGACGATGGCGTCTGTCACGCCACGATCAACGTCGACGAGCTCGATCCGCAATGCGCGCTGCCGGGCTTGGTCGTGAATCAACCTCAGGAAGTGCCGCGGCCCCAAGCGATCTTGAACAATTCATTTGGCATGCTGGGCATCAACTCGGTGGTAGTCATTAAGCGGATTTAGATCGTTTTCTTTGGATACGCATGCGTGGAGATACGATTGCATGACCTCACCAGAAATCAAAGAGGCCATCATTGAAATATTGTCCGATATTGCGCCCGACAGCGACCTGAGCGGTTTGAAGGACGACGTGTCGTTCCGTGAACAGCTCGAGCTCGACAGCATGGACTTTCTCGACATCGTGATGGAGCTGCGCAAGCGTTACCGCGTGCAGGTGCCTGAAGAGGATTACCCGCAGTTGGCCTCGATGGCCAGCACGGTGGCGTATCTCGAGCCGCGGATGCGTGACCTGCAAAAGGCCTGAGCGCCCGCGGGATTCAGGAGCCACGATTCTGGGCCGCGGCGCCGCCAGTTCCTTCCGAATCCTGACGCCTGCATCCCGATCCCCAACGCCTCCCATGTACGACGTTCTGATCATCGGCGCGGGGCTTTCAGGTTTAGCGGCCGGCATTCGGCTGGCGTACTACGATCGGCGCGTCTGCGTGCTCGAGCGGCACACGACGATCGGCGGGTTGAATTCGTTCTACCGTCTGGACGGCCGCAACTACGACGTCGGCCTGCATGCGATCACCAACTACGTGCCCAAGGGGACGAAGCGCGGCCCGCTAGCCCGCCTGCTGCGCCAACTGCGCATCGGTTGGGACGAGCTGGCCCTGCGGCCGCAAATCGGCTCGCGGATCGCTTTTCCCGGCGTGACGCTGGAATTCAACAACGACTTTAAGCAGCTCGAAGCGGAAATCGCCGACAAGTTTCCCGGCCAGATCGACGGCTTTCGCAGGCTCGTCTCGCGGATCGCCGATTACGACGAGCTCGAGTTCGACAGCGACGCACGATCGACGCGTGCGATGCTCGCCGAGAGTCTGAGCGATCCGCTGTTGATCGAGATGCTGCTTTGCCCGCTGATGTTTTATGGCAGCGCGCGCGAGCACGACATGGACTGGTCGCAATTCTGCATCATGTTCCGCAGTATTTATTGCGAAGGACTCGCGCGGCCGTTGATCGGCATCAAGCTCATCCTGAAAAAGCTGGTGCGCAAGTTCAAGGAACTCGGCGGCGAGTTGCGGCTGCGCGCGGGCGTGCAGAAGATTGCCGTGCGCGACGGCGCAGCGTGCGGCGTAACGCTCGACGACAACACGATCGTCGAAGGGCGCGGGATTCTGTCCAGCGCCGGATGGCTGGAGACGATGCGGCTGTGCGAGGACGTGAGTGAAACCGATTCGCGGTCGGCAGGGCAGCTTTCGTTTGTCGAATCCTTGTCGGTGCTCAATGTGCAGCCCAAGCAGTTGGGCTTCGATCGTACGATCGTATTCTTCAACGACAGCCCAAAGTTTCACTGGCAACGCCCAGATGAATTGATGGACACCCGCAGCGGCGTGATTTGCTCGCCCAACAATTTTGTGTACGACGAGCCTTCGGGTGAAGGGATGATGCGGATCACGGCGCTGGCGAACTACGACCGTTGGGCGAATCTGTCGGAAAGCGACTATCGCCTGGCCAAGCTGCGCGGCTACGATGAGATGACCCGCTCGGCCGTGAGGTTCGTTCCCGATTTCCGCAGTTCGGTGATCGCGACCGATATGTTCACGCCGACAACGGTGCGGCGGTTCACAGGTCATTTGAACGGTGCGATCTACGGCGCGCCCGATAAGCATCCCGACGGCCGAACGCATTTGAAGAACCTATTTGTGTGCGGTACCGATCAGGGGTTCGTGGGCATCGTGGGGTCGATCATCAGCGGCATCTCGATGGCCAACAAGCACTTTTTGATGGAGTGAGGGAAAGCGATCAGCAGTTAGCGATGAGCAATTAGCCGGAAGTCCCGCCTAACTGCTCATGGTTAGCTGCTAATTGCGCATGCTATGCCCAAAGATTTCCTGCACGGCGCGGCCGACGAGTACGACGTGATCGTGATCGGCAGCGGTCTGGCCGGGCTCACTACCGCCAACACGCTCGCCAAGGCCGGGCGCAGCGTGCTGCTGCTCGAGCACCACTACCAGCTCGGCGGCATGGCCACCTGGTTCAAGCGCCGCGGCGGGCACATCTTCGACATCTCGCTGCACGGATTTCCTGTCGGCATGATCAAAAGCTGCCGGCGTTACTGGACGCAGGAGATTGCCGATTCGATTGTGCAGTTGAAGAACATCCGCTTCGACAACCCGATGTTCTCGCTCACCACCACATTCAACCGCGACGACTTCACGCGACTGCTCGTCGAGCGTTTTTCCGTGCCGCAAGAAAGCGTCGTCGCGTTCTTCGATGCCGCGCGTGGCATGAACTTTTACGACGACCAATCGACCACCGTCGGCCAGCTGTTCGAGCGCTACTTTCCCGGTCGCGAAGATGTGATTCGCCTGTTGATGGAGCCGATCACCTACGCCAATGGTTCCACGCTCGAAGATCCGGCGATCAGTTACGGGATTGTGTTCTCGAATTTCATGTCGAAGGGAGTGTTCACGTTCGAGGGGGGCACCGACCGGCTCATCGGACTGATGCGGGACGAAATGGCGCGCAACGGCGTCGATCTGCGCATTCGCTGCGAGGTCCAGAAGATCCACGTTCGTCACGGACGCACCGAGGGCGTGACGGTCAACGGCCGCTTCATCCGCGCCGGCGCCGTCGTCTCGAACGCCAACCTGAAGAGCACGATTTTCAATCTGGTCGGCGAAGAGCAGTTCGACCGCAAATTCATCGACGACGCCCGCGCGGTGCGGCTGAACAACTCGAGCTGCCAGGTGTACATGGCGCTGCACCCCGGCGAAACGCTGGACGAAAACTGCGGCGACTTGTTGTTCAGCTCGACCGCGCCGCTGTTCCGCACCGAGGCACTGCTCAGCCGCGAGATAACCAGTCGCACGTATTCTTTTTATTACCCGCGCACGCGTCCCGGCAGCGATCGGTCGTTGATCGTCTCGAGTACGAATGCGAACTACCGCGATTGGGCCGACTTGCCCGAGGAAGAATACCAGGCCAGCAAGCAGGACCTGATCGAAACCACCCTCGCGGCCCTTGAGAAGTACATTCCCGAGCTGCGCGCGAAGCTCGATTACGTCGAAGCTTCGACACCCCGAACGTTCGAGTATTTCACGCGCCACCTGCACGGAGCGAGCTTTGGCACCAAGTTCGAAGGGCTCGCCGTCAGCCGCGCGGTACCCGAACAAGTGGCGGGCCTGTATCACGCCGGCAGCGTCGGGATCCTCATGTCGGGTTGGCTGGGAGCGATGAACTACGGCGTGATCGTTTCGAACGACGTGGACAGCTATCTGATGCGGCGCGCGACCACCGCGGCGACGGTTCCATGAGCCGCGAGCAAATCCTCGCGGCCATTCCGCATCGCCCGCCGTTTCTGTTTCTCGACGAGATCGTCGACTGGCAGGACCATCGCATCGTTTGCCGAAAAACGTTTACTGGCGACGAGCAGTTCTTTGCCGGGCATTATCCGGCGTATCCGCTGGTGCCCGGCGTGGTGTTGTGCGAGGCGGCGATGCAAGCTGGCGCGGTGCTCCTCTCGCGGCGGTTCGCTTCCACAGAGCGCGGTGTGCCGGTGGCGACGCGCATGAACGAGGTGCGATTTAAGCGGATGGTGCGACCGGGCGAGACGATCGAGATCGAAGCGGAGCTCGTCGAGCAACTTGCGAACGCATTTTTCTTGAAGGCGACAGTCCGCTGTGCAGGCAAGCCTGCGGTCCGCTTGGACTTCGCGTGTACTTTGGCTGCGCCGGAACAATAACCGCACAGACACCGAGTCGCCCCACAGGCGTGGCGAATCAATTGCAAATCGCTGCTTGGTGTCTCTGTGCCCCCGTGGTGAATCATGACCGCTGATTTTCTGCAACTTGCCGGCAAGACGATCGTCGTGTTCGGCGTCGCCAATCGCAAAAGCGTCGCGTGGCACGTCGGCCGCGTGCTCGAACAGGCCGGAGCCACGGTGGTGTACGTGGTGCGCACCGCGGTGCGCAAACAGCAGGTGGCCAAGATCGTCGCATCGGCCGAGGTGTACGTGTGCGATGTCGAGTTCGACGACCAGATCGTAAAAGTGCGCGACGAAATTGCCGCCCGGCATCCGGTGGTTCACGGGCTGGTGCATTCGATCGCCTTTGCCGACTACTCGCCCGAAGGACCAAAGCCGTTCCATCACACCGACAAGGCGGCGTTCCTGCGGACCGTGGACATTTCGTGCTACTCGTTCATCGCAATTGCGCGGGCCTTCGAAAAGCAACTCGATCCCGATGCCTCGGTCGTGACGATCTCAATCTCGACCACGCGGATGGCGAGCGAGAATTACGGCTTCATGGCTCCGGTGAAAGCGGCGCTCGATTCGTCGCTGGCTTTTTTGGCCAAGGCATTCAGCGCCTTTTCGCGCGTACGGTTCAACGCCGTCGCGCCCGGATTGTTGAGGACGTCGGCCTCGGCCGGAATTCCGGGCTACGTCGATTCGTATCTGTACGCCGAGCAAGTGACGCTGCGCCGCGAAGCGGTGCGGACCGAAGAAGTGGCCGCGACGGTTGCGTTCTTGCTCAGCCCGCGCTCCAGCGGCATCAACGCCCAGCGAATCGTCGTCGACGCCGGGATGGAAGTGAACTACTTCGATCGGGCGATTGTCGAACGAGCGATGCGTCAGTCGTGACCGACGCGCGAAATCGCCAGCGGGGTGGCGGCCGGCACGGCGAGTTTCGATGTCACCGGCGACGTTTGCCACTCAACGCCGAGCATTAGCACGTTGATGCCTGAGCCGATGCCGAGCATCGCGACTCGGTCGCCCGCGCTCAAATGGCCTTGCTCGATCCCCAGAGCCATCGTCATCGGCAACGCGACCGATCCGGTGTTGCCGAGGGTTTCGACGGTGGCGAAATCCAGCGACGGATCGAGGCCGAGCGTCTCGAACAGCAACCGGCGATGGGCGACTCCGACCTGGTGGCAGAAGGTCTTGTCGACGCCATCGTGCGTCCAGCCGGTGGCGTCGAGAAAATCTTCAAAGGCGGGCAGGGCGGCGGCAACCCCGTCGCGCATCAGACGCTCGCTGTCGGTGTGCATTAACGGGTGCATGCCGTCGGCCACCGCTTCGTCGCGGCCGCTGTGACACAATCGATGGCCAGCCGTCTCGGCTCGGGCGATCGCCGTGGTCAGCCGATTGCCAGTCCGGCTCAGCCGCCGATCGGCGAGCACGATCGCAGCGCTGCCGGAACCGATCGTGAGCGAGGCGACGGCCATTTTGACCGAATCGCGCGACAGCGACATGTTGGCATTGAGGCTGGCGATGGTGGTTTCGACCAGCGGTCGAGCGCTTTCGGTGCCCACGACCAAGCCAGCGCGAATCTGTCCGAGCTCGATCATGTTCGCCACCTGCACCATGCCGTTGAGCAGGCCCAGGCAGGCGTTGGACACATCGTAGATCAGGCAATCCGACGAGAGGCCGAGTCGATGATGCACGGCGGCGGCGGTGGCCGGCTCGAGATGGTCGCGGCAGACCGAGCCATGCACCAAGGCCCCGATCTCACGACGATCGATGCCGGCGGCGGCAATCGCTTGCTCAGCGCTTGCCACGCTAGGCCCGCTGGGCAGCGTTCCCGGCGGCCAGAAACGCCGCGCGCGAATGCCGGTCATCAGTTCCAACCGTCCCGCGGGAAGGCGCAGGCGGCTGTAGAGGGGCTCGAGCGCCGTCTCGATGGCGTCGCTCGTGACGATTTCCTCGGGCAAAGTGCATCCAATGGCTTCGATGCAGACGTTCGTGTAGCGCATGGTCCAAGCATAGAGGCGCTGCCGGCCCGAGAGCAAGCGACCGAGACCGCTAGCACGTCATGTTGTGCAAGCACTCGCGGGAGACCGCAAAATAATCAAAATCATTGCCTTTTCGAAATGCCGCCGTATAAACCGCTCTTGTCGTTGCGGCTGACCCAGAAGCGGCCAAAACGACGTACCACCGAGAGCGGAAAATTCACTCGGGTTCAGTTGCCTAAGGATGGGCTTCGACCGCCGGACTCAAGCGGTCGGAAAGGGTGCAGTGGTGTTAAGGACGACACTCGAATCGAACCGTCGAGCATCGATCGGCAGCCTGCCGGATCGATGGACCCGTTGGCACGCGTGTGCCGATGTCTGTTGCCCACACCGCTGAGCTCTGGCCCACTCGGACGCCGCTGTCCCGAACGTCTCGGTCGTACCGACCCGAGCCTAGTGCCTGGGACATGGATGCGTCCCCTTTTCAAAGGAGTGGAAAGAATGAGCAAGAAGCCCCTGATCGGCCTGAACATGGATTACCGTGCCGCCAAGAAGGATGCGCCGGCGTTCAGCTACCTGAGTGAGGGTTATTACGACTCGATCGTTCGGGCCGGTGGCGTACCGATCATCATTCCGCCGATGGACGACGATGCCGACCTTGCACGGGCGGTCGAGCTGCTCGACGGCATTGTGTTCGTGGGCGGCGCCGATCTGGATCCGCGCCGGGATGGCTTCATGCTGCATCCGTCGGTTCGTGCATTGCCCAGCCGCCGCGAGGAGTTCGACCGCCGCCTGATGCGGATGGTCGCCGACCGTCGCCTGCCGGTGATGGGCATCGGCGTGGGCATGCAGTTGCTCAACGTTCACGAAGGCGGAAACCTGTTCTTGCACATTCCCGAGGATCTGCCCAAGGCCCTGCCGCACCGCGATGCGCTCGACGCCGCTCATCGGCACGCCTTGGAAGTCGTGCCCGGCTCGCTCATGGAGCGCGTCTACGGCGAGGGCGAAATCCGCGTCAACAGCCTGCACCACATGGCGATCGACGAGGTGGCGCCCGGCTTCGCGGTCACGGCCCGTTGTCCCGATGGCGTGATCGAAGCCATCGAGAGCACCCAGAGCGATTGGTTCGCGATCGGCACGCAGTTCCATCCCGAAAGTGATTCGGCCAGCGCCCTCGACCTGCGTATTTTCGAGGAATTCGTCGACGGCATCCGCGCCGACTCCGGTGCGATGCGGTTGGTGGCTTAGAGCGGCTGACAAAACCCGGAAGCCGGAGCGCCGCGGGCAAAAAATCGGCCGTGAAACGCCGATTTTGTGAAGCTCGATCCGGTTTTGTCGGTTGCTCTTAGTTCCGGCAGGTCGAGAAGTCCACGAGGACACAAAGACACGAAGCCGTTCGACCGGCCTCGCGCTCTTTGTGTCCTTGTGGTATCCGCACATAGAGAGCCTGTCCGAGAACGGGCAAAGAGGGCGGGCTGCTGCAACGCTGGTTCTTGGATAGCGGTCAACGGTCTCGCAACGGATCGCTACTTACACGGGCGTTCCCAGCACCTCCAAAAATGCCCGCATCCAAGCGGGATGTGCGGGCCAGGCCGGCGCGGTAACAAGGTTTCCGTCGACGTGCGCACTATCGAGCCCCGCGCTCGGCTCGACCCAGGTACCGCCACAGGCCGCGACGTCGGGCTTGATGGCAGGATAGGCCGTACAGGCGCGGCCCTTGAGCACTCCGGCCGCCGCAAGCAGTTGGGCTGCGTGGCAAATCGCCGCGATCGGCTTGCGGGCGTTCGCGAATTGCCGCACGATCTCGACGACGCGCGGGTTGAGCCGCAGATATTCCGGTGCTCGGCCACCGGGAATAACGAGCCCGTC